>CAIUDS010000113.1 GCA_903897985.1 uncultured delta proteobacterium | reverse complement strand
GCCGGACTATGTTCAGCCCGAAAACTACCGGGCCATGGTCAGTGCCGCGAAGAAATACGGAAAATACCCGATCCGCGTTTAGATGGGCTGGACGCAAGGGACGAGTCCCTTGACCTCGGGTTTAGACCGGGGCAAGCAAAAAAATTGCGGCTCTTGTAAGCAACGAAAGGCGATTTGACGGGAGTGGTGTATTCAGAGCATTTTAGGGTCGCGGGACAGGAATGTCCCGCCGCACTGACAGGAATGTCCCGCCGCACTGACAGGAATGTCCCGCCGCACTGACAGGAATGTCCCGCCGCACTGACAGGAATGTCCCGCCGCACTAACAGGAATGTCCCGCCGCACTAACAGGAATGTCCGGCTGCACTGACAATATTGTGCGTAGCGGCGTTTAAATTACAAGCACTTGGTATAACCGCAGAGCGGGCAGGTCAGGCATCCTTCCTTATATTCGATGGTTCCACCGCACTCGGGGCAGTTGGAGATGGACATGCCGGGGGAGGAGTCATGGATGACCTTGGGCGCGAATTCGGCATTCTGCGCAGCGGTTTCTTCTTGCCAAGCCGGTGGAGCAGAGGCCTCGGACGGTTCCGCGGTCGGGAGCGGCTTGCTGCCGTCGCTGGGGTAGCTGGGGAACAGTTCGATGGCTTTGCCGATGGCGTCGGCGCAGGACAGGATTTTATCGCCTTTCCACCAGGTCATCATGGGGCAGCGGATGCCTTTGATCTGTTTGACGATTTCCTCGGACTTGATCCCGGCGCGGAGCGCGAGCGAGATCAGGCGGGAGATGGCCTCGGCCTGGGAGGCGGAGCATCCGCCGGCCTTGCCCATGTTGGTGAAGACCTCGAACAAATGCCGCTGCTCGTCCATGTTGACCGTGACATAAAGGGTTCCGCAGCCGGTGGGCATTTTGCGAGTCAGGCCCCAGATCACTTCGGGACGCGGACGCGGCTCGAGCCGGTGCTCCTTGGCGGCGTCCTCCATCTGCTTCTCGGCGCCGGGCCGGTTGACCTCGCCGATGTTTAAGACCTGTTCGGAGCGCGAGCCGTAACGATAAACGGTCACGCCCTTGCACCCAAGCTGGTAGGCGAGCTGATAGACCTTGGCGATGTCTTCCTTGGTCGCGTCCTCGCCGAAGTTCACGGTCTTGGAAACGGCATTGTCGGTGCATTTCTGGAACGCGGCCTGCATGCGGATATGCCATTCGGGCATGATCTCGTGGGCGGTGCGGAAAACCTTTTTGACCTCGTCGGGCACTTCCGGAAGGTCGGTTAGGTGGCCGTGTTTGGCGATTTTGAGCATCAGGTCCTTGGAATAGAAACCGCGTTCCCTGGCCACCCGCTCGAATTGGGCATTGGCCTCGGCCAGTTCGTCCTTGTCCATCACATTGCGGATGTAGGCGAGCGCGAAGATCGGCTCGATCCCGCTCGAGCAGCCGGAGATGATGGAGATGGTGCCGGTGGGGGCCACGGTGGTGATGGTGGCGTTTCTAAGCGGGGGCAGGCCACGCTGCTTATAGGTCGAGACATCGTAGTTGGGGAACGGCCCGCGCTGCTCCGCGAGTTTGATGCTGGCTTTTCTGCCCTCGTCCTGGATAAAGGCCATGAGCTTCTCGCCCAGGTTAAGGGCATCCTCCGTATCGTAGGGGATGCCGAGTTGGATCAAGAGGTCGGCGAAACCCATGATGCCCAGACCGATCTTGCGGTTGGACTTGGTCATGCGCTCGATCTGGGGGATGGGGTATTTGTTGGCGTCAATGACATTATCGAGGAAATGCACCGCGGAGTGGGTGACCTTGCGGAGCTTGTCCCAGTCAAGGGTGCCGTCGTTGGCCATCTTGGCGAGGTTGATGGAGCCGAGGTTGCAGGACTCGTATGCGAGGAGGGGCTGCTCGCCGCAGGGGTTGGTGGACTCGATGTCGCCGATAGTGGGGGTGGGGTTGTCGCGGTTGATGCGGTCAATGAAAATGATCCCGGGCTCGCCGTTCTTCCAGGCCTGTTCGACGATGGTGTCGAAGATTTCCCGCGCCCGGATGGTGTCCACCACGCTCTTGCTGCGCGGGCTTTTGGTCTGGAAGGTGCGGTCGTCAATCACCGCCTTCATGAACTCCTCGGTGAGGGACACCGAGAGGTTGAAGTTGCGCAAAACCTGCTGGTCGTCCTTGGCGCGGATGAAGTCCAGGATGTCCGGGTGGTCAACGCGCAGGATGCCCATGTTGGCGCCGCGTCTGGTGCCGCCCTGCTTGATCTCCTCGGTGGCCGCGTCGAACACCTTCATGAAGGAAATGGGTCCGGAGGCCACGCCCTTGGTGGAGTGGACCACATCGTTGCGGGGACGGAGCCTCGAGAAACTGAAGCCGGTGCCGCCGCCGGACTTGTGGATGAGCGCGGTGTATTTGACGGCCTCGAAGATGCTGTCCAGGCTGTCATCCACCGGGATGACAAAGCAGGCGGAAAGCTGTCCCAGGATCCGGCCCGCGTTCATCAGGGTGGGCGAATTGGGCATGAACTCGAACCGCGTCATCATCCGATAAAATTCCTCTTCCACCTTCGGGACCTCCGCGGCGGGATCGTAAATCCCGTCAATCTCGGCAATGGTCCGGGCAACGCGATGAAACATCTGTTCCGGCGTTTCCACGGTTTTGCCTTCCTCGTCCTTGGCCAGGTAGCGCTTCTTCAAAACCCGCAGCGCGTTCTCGGTTATATCCAAGCCGGCGCTCTCTTTCACCACCAGCTCTACTTTCCGCACCCTTCCGGAAAGCTCGTATTCCTTCAACTTGCTCTCCACCAGCTCGATCAGAGTCCGCTCCGGCAGCTCCTTGAAATTCAGTTTCTTCAATTCCTCCGCAACCCCGCTTAAGACCTGTTCCGCTTCCTCCTCGGTCAGGGACTTGTCCCCGGTCAGGAAACACATCAGTTTCTCAAGGTTGATCTGAACGCTGACGTTCTCTTTCTGTTCTCCGCTGTCCATAATGGCCCCGCCTCCTCTTGATAATTGTGATTCCTATTTTTTAGCATACAAGGGCTAGTGTGTCAAGTCGCTGTCCCCCACAACTAATCGAAAACCGGAGAAAACCGGAATTCGGAACTGGGAATTCGGAATTCGGCGCGGATCGCGTCAGCTTTCGCCATTCTCATCCGGTTCTTCGCCGGTCCCGAGCATGCGGTCGGATTCCTGGACCGGGAGCTCCTGGACCTCTTTCAATTTTTTGCCGATGAGGCGGGTGCGATGAGCGGCCTCGTCAATTTTATTGGAGGCCGCTTCCAGGTTTTTGCGGATGCCCTCGAGGGTATCGTTGAATTTGGCGAAGTCGGTCTTGACTGCGCCCAGCAATTTGGAGACTTCGGTTGCGCGTTTCTCCACGGCCAGGGTCTTGAAGCCCATCTGCAGGCTGTTCAAGAGCGCGGCAAAGGTTGAGGGTCCGGCCACCATGACTTTGTATTGCGTCTGGAGCGAGTCGAAAAGTCCGGGCCGGCGCAGGACCTCCGCGTATAATCCCTCGATGGGCAGGAACATGATGGCGAAATCGGTGGTCTTGGGGGGAACAATATATTTCTTGGAGATTTCTCCGGCGCGGAGTTTGACCGCGGCCTCGAAGGTTTTTCCGCACTCTTTGACCAGGTCCTTGTCCGCAAGTTCCTGGGCCTCGCACAACCTTTCGTATTCCATGAGCGGGAACTTGGAATCTATGGGCAGGAACACGGTTCCGTCATCCTTGCCCGGGAGCCGGATCGCAAATTCAACCTTGTTGTTCCCCGCGATATTGACCTCTTTTTCATATTGGTCCGGGATCAGGATTTGTTCGAGGATTTTTTCCAGCTGGATTTCCCCGAGCATGCCCCGGGTCTTGATGTTGCTGAGCACCCCCTTCAAATTGCCCACCTCGCTCGCCAGCTTCTGCATCTCGCCCAGGCCCTTGTGGACCGACTCGAGCCGCTCGCTGACCTGGGTAAATGACTCGCCCAGCCGCTTCTCGAGGGTTGACTGCAATTTCTCGTCAACGGTCTGCCGCATCTGCTCGAGCCGTTTACTGTTGTCTTCCTGAATCGCCTTCAAATTGGTTTCAACCGCTTGTCTGATGTTTTCCAACTGCCGCGAAGAACTCTCGGAAAAATCTTTCAGCGATTTGGACATTTCCTCGCGGTTCCCTCGGGATTCCTCGCGGATCGCCTGCTCGGTCTTGGAAATGTTCGCGGTTAAATTCTGCAAACGCTCGTCCGATCGGATCAGTTCGGATTTGATGGATGCGCTGTCATTGCCGCGAAAAAGCAGGATGAGCAGCAGGACCAGGTTCAACCCGACCAGGACCGTTATGATTATTGATATGGCCATCTCAGCTCCTTTGCCGCCTCTGGCGGGGCGAGGGTTTAATACCCGGCCCCACTTTGGCTATAATAACAGAAGTGGCGCAAAGGCAAAAATCAGGGTTGGCGGGAAGCAGCCGGAATTTATTCGAGAAGATTTTCCTGCCCGGCGTGATGGTGAACCGGAAAGTGCGGGTCACGCTCTCGGGCTGGTTCTATATGGGCCTGATCTTCGTGTTCGGCCTGGCCGCCATCAATACCGGCAACAACCTGCTTTACCTGATCCTCTCGGTCATGATCAGCATCCTGATCGCAAGCTTCTGGCTCTCGGAAATGGCGCTCAGCCAACTCAAGCTCTCGCGCCGGATCCCGGAGGCGGTTTTCGCGGGCGAGGAATTCAGCGTGATTTATGAGCTTCATAATGCGCGCAGTTTTTTCCCGCTGGCCGGGGTCGCGGTATCGGAAAAGTTCGGGGGCAAAACCGCGAGCGGCTATTTCCTTCTGGTCCGCGCCGGCAGGGCCGAACAAGTTTACGCTTCCATCACCCTGGAACGCAGAGGCCGGGCCGCACTCAACGAGCTTTTCATCTCCACCCGTTTTCCTTTTGGATTTTTCGACAAGGGCAAAAGAATAAAACTCCCGGACCAGATTCTGGTTTTACCCGCGGGGGTCCCCGCCGGCATTGACGCCGAGGCCGCGGGCCTTCAGAGCGGTATGATTCATGGCGGCAAAAAGGGACCCGGCTCGGAACTGCTCTGCTTCCGGCCCTATGCTCCGGGGGACCACCCGCACTGGATTGACTGGAAGGCCACGGCGCGCTCGGGCGAGATCCTGGTCAAGGAGAACGAACAAGAAGCCGAGCAGTCCCTGACCATCATCCTTAATATCCCTCCAGCCAGGCCCGAGCCGGATTCGCCGGAACGAGAAAACCTGATTGCCAGGTCCTTTGCTCTGGCCCGGGCCTATCTCGACCGCGGTTACCGCGTCCGGCTCGAACTGGCTGGACGCGGAATTGATTTCGGGACCGGCCTCGCCCATTTTCGACGCATCGGTTTTTTCCTGGCCTTGTTTGACGACCGCGAGCATCCGGATCCGGGGGAAAAACTGACCGCTCAAATCGTTCCGAGCTTCGAGTGCGTTGTGGGTGCGAGCCAGGGGGTTGGGAATTAAACCATCGCCATCGTGAGTTCTTGCTGG
>CAIUDS010000112.1 GCA_903897985.1 uncultured delta proteobacterium | reverse complement strand
ATGAGACCCGGCAGCGGGTCCTTCAAAACCCGGGCCTGCAGGGGGGTGTCCCAGATGAACAATTTGATCCGGGCGAACCAGTTATTGAACCGGGTTTTATCCGGCTGGGCCGCCATCCAGTATTTGCATTTCCGATAGACCCCGTAGGCGAAGATGGCCGTGGCCACGACCATGAGCGGATAGATCATGAACTTGTAGGGTGACTCAATGTGCCAATACATCACCCGCTGAGCCACCGTGGCAGGGACGGTTACGACTTCCATTTCAGGCCTCCTTATTTGCTGCAGGGCATGCTCACGCATGCTCCCGCGCCATCAAGCCGCTTCTTTGCCTTGTTTCTTTTCCACGACCGCCAGGGCGGCATCATGCTGCCGTTCGGCCAGGGCGCCCAGGTAGCGGTGGCGCACCATCTGGCTCAGGCAGTCCCAGAGATAGGACCCGCACACAAGCTGCATGCGTTTCTTGTCCAGCAGCCGGATGAACGGTTCGAGTTCCTTGCGCTTCCGGCTCAGGCTCCACACCCGCTCGACCAGCACCGCGTCAATATCCGGACCGGAGGCGAGCACGCTCTTGACCCCGGGCTGTTCCATGAAATCCTCGCGGTATTTCTCGTCCTCGTAGATGCCGGCCAGGGCGATGTTCTCGCGCCGGGCATAGTCCATGATCCGCTGTTTCTGGAAGTCCTTGCCGATCACCAGGTCGGTTCCCAGGATCGGGATGTCGCACACATAACCGATTGCTTTTCTGGGCTTGTTCATTTTACTTCCTCCTTCGGGGCGCGGGCGTATGCAATACGCCCCTACGCCGCCTTCTTGCTCTGCTTGGCCTCGGTCCGGGCCTTGGCCGCCTCATGCATCTGTTCCGCCAGGTCCACGCCGAACCGGCGCCGCACTTGCTGACTGGTCATGTCCCACAGATGGGAGGTGGCCACGAGCGGGACCTTGCGCGCCTCGAGCTTCGAAAGCACCGGCTCCAATTCTTTCATCTTGCGGCCAAAGGCCCAGACCCGCTCGACCAGGACCAGGTCGTAGGCTTCGTTGCAGGTCAGAACCTTGTTCACGCCCGGCCGCTGCAGGCAGTCCTCCGTCATGCAATCATCCTCGTATATGCTCAGGAGCTCGAGGTTCTCTTTCTCGGCGTATTTCAAAATCCTGATCCGTTGATCTTCCTTGCTGATAACCATGTCCGTGCCCCCCACCGGGACTTCGCAAACATAACCGACTGCTTTCTTCATTCTCTTCATCTTACTTCCTCCTTGGTTTGATTTGCTTTCCATTTCGATCACATGATACAGCAGTTTGCGTGCCAAAACTAAAAATTATTTTTTGAGATAATCAATAACCTATTGATATTAAAAAGAAACATTCTTGATCTTCCCGCATGAACAAGAAATTTTTCATTTTTCCAAAGCCTAACCATGTATCAAATATTTATACATAAAACAAGAGCTTATCATGCCCACATTTTTTGCAACTACATGATTTTATTGTTAATTATTGGATGCGTTTGCTGTTCATTGCACTTGTTCACAATCTCGACTTCAGTATCAAATAAAGATACAAAAACCCTTGACAAATTTTAATTAAAGGCTAGAATAATGCTATGCCTTACCGAGCGGTATTTGCGCCGACCCAGCAGGAGTTGCTTTCGCGTCTCAACTGGTTTGTGAAGTTGCGGTGGCTGTTTTTGCTGGGCCTGGCCGGGGTGTTATTTTTCGCGGACAAGGTTTTCTCAATCCAGCTTATGTTTTGGCCGGTGGTTTTCATCGGCGCCATCGTGCTGATCTACAACCTCGGGTTCTTTTATCTGCATTACTGGATGCGGTTCAAGTCCGGCCGGCAGGTGACCCTGCGGGGCCTGCGCATCGAGGCCAACCTTCAGATCGGCCTGGACCTGCTCTGTCTGGTTTTCCTGATCCATTTCAGCGGCGGCATCGAGAACCCGTTCGTCTTTTTCTTCGTGTTCCACATGATCCTGGGCAGCATTTTACTCAGCGGCCGGGACATCTGGTACCAGGCCGCGGGCGCCGTGGGCATCCTGTTCCTGTCCATGATCCTGTCCTATTTCGGGATCCTCAAGCATTATCACATGGCGGGCTTTGCCTCCGACCAGCTCTGGACCAATATCCCTTACATCTTCGCCGGCGGCGTTTCCTTCGGCGCCACCATCTTCACGACCGTGTATATGACCAACTCCATTTCGCGGAGCCTGCGCAAGCGCGAGGAGGAGTTGTTTATCACCAAGAATCAACTCGAGCGCAAATCCCAGGAACTGGAGTTGGCCAACCAGGAGTTGATCAAAAAGCAAAACCTGCTGGTCCAGTCCGAAAAGCTGGCGTCGCTGGGCAAACTTTCCGCGGGCATCGCCCACGAATTGAACAGCCCCTTGACCGGCATCCTCAGTTTCTCCCATTTCATCAAGGACAACAGCGCGGGTCAGGACCAGGTCCAGCATGACATCGAGGTGGTGATCCGCGAGACCGAGCGCTGCAAAAAGATCATCAAGAGCCTGCTCGATTTCGCGCGCCAGAGCCAGCCGGAGAAAAAGGAGGACAATGTCATCTCGGTTTTGAAAAAGACCATCTCCCTGGTCGAGAACCACAAGGACTTCCGCAACATCGAGATCGTCAAGGACTTCCCGGACTCGCTGCCGGTGATCATGTTTGACAAGGACCAGATCCAGCAGGTGTTCATGAACCTGATCATGAACGCGATGGAAGCCATGACCGGGAAAGGCTCGCTCCGGATCAGCGCCGGTTTGAGCGCGGACGGGCATTTCATCGAGATCAGCTTCCGCGACACCGGCGCCGGCATCAGCGAGGAAAACCTGCGTCGGATATTCGATCCGTTTTTCACCACCAAGGAAAAAGGCACCGGCCTGGGACTCTCCATCAGCCTGGGCATCATCGAGAACCACGGCGGCCGGCTCGAGGTCTCGAGCGAAGCGGGCAAGGGCGCCACCTTCATCGTGAAGTTGCCCGTCGCTTCGAATTAATAATTTTTATTTACCACAGAGAACACAGAGGACACGGAGAAGAAAACATTACTTAGTATTAATCAAGAATAATATTCTCTGTGCTCTCTGTGCCCTCTGTGGTGAGAAAGAATATTGGAAAATGTCTGGAGGAAGATAAATGGCTGAGGTAAGAGTCCTGGTGGTGGACGACGAAGAGGTTGTGCTCGCGAGTTGCGAGCGGGCCTTGGTCAGCCAGGGCTACTCGGTGGCGCTGGCCGAGAGCGTTGACCTGGCGCTCTCGAAGCTGGCCGAAAGCCCCTTCGATGTGGTGATCTCGGACCTGGTCATGCCCAAAAAAGGCGGCATGGAGCTGCTCAAGATCATCCGGGAAACCTATCCCTCGACCAATGTCATCATGGTCACCGGCTATTCCTCCATCAACACCGCGGTCGAGTCCATCAAGCTGGGCGCCTTCGATTATCTGGCCAAGCCCTTCTCGCCCGCGGAGCTGGTGCTCACGGTGAAGAAGGCGCTCGAGGAAAAAGGCAGACTGGTCGCGCCCTACCTTTCGGACCAGGAACTGCCCGGCTCCATGATCTTTGACAACATCATCGGGAATTCCTCCCGCATGATCGAGGTGTTCAAGTTCGTGTCCAAGGTCGCGGCCACCGACACCACCGTGCTCGTCATCGGCGAGTCGGGCACCGGCAAGGAACTGGTCGCCCGGGCCATCCACAACAACTCCCTGCGCAAGGACAACAATTTCGTGGTGGTGGACTGCCTCACCCTGACCCCCACCCTGCTCGAATCCGAACTGTTCGGACATATCAAGGGTTCCTTCACCGGCGCCACCGCGGCCAAGGCCGGCTTCTTCGAAGTCGCCAACAAGGGCACGCTCTTTCTGGACGAGATCGGGGACTTGAGCTTCGACCTCCAGGGCAAACTCCTCCGCGTCATCCAGGAGCGCAAATACACCCCGGTCGGAGGCACCGAGCCGCGCGAGACCGACATCCGCCTGGTCGCGGCCACCAACAAGAACCTCAAAAAAATGGTCGAGACCGGCACCTTCCGCGAGGACCTCTTTTACCGGCTCTATGTGGTGCCGATCTTCCTCCCGCCGCTCCGCGAGCGCAAGGAAGACCTCGTCATCCTGGTCGAGCATTTCCTTAGAAAATTCTCCGACCGCTACAAAAAGCCCCTGCCCCGGATTTCGGAGAAGGCCATGAAATGCCTGCTCGGATACAACTGGCCGGGCAATGTCCGCGAACTCCAAAACACCCTCGAACGCGCCGCGGTCAGCTTCGAGGGCGCGGAAATCCTGATCACCGACCTGCCCGAGCATATCCAGAAGGAATCCGGCGATTCCGCCGGCCACGCCCCCGCGACCATTGACGAGCTCAAGAAAGTGAAAAAGGAACTGCGCGAGAGGGCCATCGAGGACATCGAGAAGGAGTTCGTGGTCAATGCCCTGGCCGTGAGCGGCTTTAGCGTGGCCGAGGCCGCCAAAGCCGTGGGCATGCAGCGCACCAACTTCTACCGCCTCATCCGAAAATACGGCATCAAACTGCCCACCGGCGAGGAAGAGCAATACTCGAACAACGGCCATAACCACAACGGCTCGGAATGATCCCTGATACTTTATTTGGGGTCAGGGCTTTACATATAACTTAACAATCTCGTGGTTTCCACTTATGTTATATGTAAAGCCCTGACCAAAATTGCCAGGCAGGGGCGGCAGAACGACTAAAGAAAACGCTTGACAGGGTTGGCAAAGGCGTGGTAAGGATATGCCATGCCGAATCGGATCTACACCGCGGAAGACATCCTGGGAATGGACAAGTGGGCGCAAGCCGAACTCCTGTTCCGCGGAACTCCCCTCAAGCTCGAGACGATCACCGACTCCAACTATCTGGGGATTGACCTGAGCCTTCCGCCCTGGATGAACAAATTGTTCTGGAAGAAATTCCGCAAGACCCTTTATCGCGATCCCAAGCACGGCGTGATCCGGGGCTGGAATGTCCGGCTGGTCAAGAACGGACTCGCGGGCCCCTCGATCCCGATGAAAAACTCGCGGGGCGAGGAAATCGCCTTTGGGCACTTCGTGGTCCGGGACGCAAACGGGGTGCGCTTCCCCCGCGGCTGGAAAGGCGGCCACTACCTGGACTTTATCGCCGCGGGCAATGCGCGATTCGATGTCGGGCAATTCGGATTTTGCCCCATGACCGCGGTCAACGAAGGGTCGGCAGATCTTATCCTCGGCTGGGAGGTGCTCAAGTTCGGGCCGGTGTTTTTCCCCCTGCCGGATTACTGGCTGCTTAAGCGCGAAGGCCCGCTCGAGACCGTGGTCCCCATTCCCCGGCCCGAGCGGTTGCTCAAGTAAGCGCCATGTCAGGAAAAAAATTTCGGGAAATGAAAAATGTGTTTATCACCGGGGCCTCGAGCGGGATCGGGCTGCAACTGGTCCGGCTCCTGGCCGGCCGCGGCCTGCGCCTCGGGATGCTCGCGCTCCCGGGCGACGACCTGGCCAAGGCGTGTGAAATGGCCCGGGCGGCCGGCGCCGCGGCCGTGGATGCGTATGGCGTGGATGTGCGGGACCGCGAGGCCACGCGCCGGGCGGTGGCGGCCTTTGCCGAGAAAGCCGGCGGGTTGGACCTCTTTATCGGTTGCGCGGGAGTGGACCTGGATGTCCCCATTGACGCCTACGACAGCGCGCGGGCCGAATTCATCTCTCAAGTCAACTTCAACGGCTTGATGCACGGCGCGAACGCGGCGCTGGAGGCGATGTTGGCCTCGGGCGAGGGCCAGATCGTCGGGATCGGGAGCTTGAGCGGCTGGCGCATCCTGCCCGTCCACGCCGACTACAGCGTATCCAAGGCCGCGGCCGAGGCCTACCTGGAATCCTTGCGCATCCGGTTGCGGGGCCGCCCGATCACGGTGACCACGGTCTCCCCCGGCTTTGTGCTCACACCCATGACCGCGGGCAACGAGGACCTGACCGCTTTGATGTATTTCGCCATCACCGCCGAAGATGCCGCGGCCCGAATCCTGCGCGCCATTGATCGCCGCAAAAATTATGTGGCCTTTCCCTGGCACCTCGCCCTGGGGACCCGCCTGCTGCGCGCCCTGCCCGAACCGCTTTGGCGCTTGCTCTCGCGTTTCATCTCGACCGAATAACCCAATTTGGGGTCAGATCGTCACATTACACATAAGGGAGTTTGCAGATTCCCGATGCGCGAACAAAATGGAAACGCCGATGGAAGGGACAGGCACTCATTGGTGATGGCGGCCAGGCGCAATTTTTCGATT
>CAIUDS010000111.1 GCA_903897985.1 uncultured delta proteobacterium | reverse complement strand
GTCCCGAGAGGAGCTACGGCTCCTGGACGGGATCATTGACATCTATCTCCCGGATATGAAATACAACGACAATCAGGCCGCGAAAAAATATTCCAACGCGCCGGACTATGTCGAAGTCAACCGCGCCGCGATCAAGGAGATGCGCCGGCAGGTCGGGGACCTGGTAACGGACGATACCGGAATTGCCATGCGCGGACTGATCATCCGGCACCTGGTCCTGCCCGAGGGATTGGCCGGGACCGAAGGGATCATGAAATTTATCGCCGAACAAGTCTCCCGCAAAACCGCCATCAGCCTGATGAGCCAGTATTTTCCGGCCCACCGGGCGCGCGAATTCCCGGAGCTTTGCCGCCGGATCAATCAAAGCGAATACGCGCTTGCCGAGCAGGCCATGTCCGAACAGGGATTGGAAGAGGGATGGAAACAGGGAATGTAATTTTAAGGTGTGCGGACAAGAGTGTCCGCACCACGAAGAGTGTCTGCGCCCCGAGTCGGGACTAAAGTCCCGCCCGGAAAGGAGGAAAAATATTAGAATCGGCGATTAGCAAATAGAATTTAAGAAAAATTGATTTGGCATTTAAAAAATGGGGAAAGGGGAATAGGGAAATGCCGAAAAGGAGTGATGTTAAGAAGGTTATGATTATCGGTTCCGGACCAATAATTATCGGTCAGGCGTGCGAGTTTGATTATTCCGGCACCCAGGCCTGCAAGGCCTTGCGCAAGCTGGGCTATGAAATTTTGCTGGTGAACTCAAATCCCGCCACCATCATGACCGACCCGGGCATGGCCGACGAGACTTTCATCGAGCCGCTCAATGTCGCCTCGCTCGAGGCCATCATCGCCAAGTCCAGGCCCCAGGCCATCCTGCCCAACCTCGGCGGACAGACCGGCCTCAATCTATCCTCCGAACTGGCCAAAAAGGGCGTGCTCGACAAATACGGCGTGAAGGTGATCGGGGTGGAGATTGACGCGATCGAGCGCGGGGAGGACCGCCTGGCGTTCAAGCAGACCATGCAGAAACTCGGGATAGACCTGCCCGAGAGCTTTATCGCCTACAAGCTGGAGGAAGCGGAAAAATTCGCGGATCAATTGGGATACCCGGTGGTGATCCGGCCCGCTTACACCATGGGCGGAACCGGCGGCGGCCTCGTTTATAACCTAGAGGAGTTGCGGACGATCGTGAGCCGGGGGCTCTCCGCCAGCCTGGTCGGGCAGGTGCTGGTCGAGCAGTCGGTGCTGGGCTGGGAGGAACTGGAACTGGAGGTGGTGCGGGACCGCAAGAACCAGATGATCACGGTCTGCTTCATCGAGAATGTGGACGCCATGGGCGTGCATACCGGCGACTCCTATTGCGTGGCGCCCATGCTGACCATTGACGAAAAACTACAAAAAAAATTGCAAAAGTATTCCTACGATATTGTCGAGTCCATCCGCGTGATCGGCGGCACCAACATCCAGTTCGCGCACGACCCCAAGACCGGTCGGGTGGTCGTGATCGAAATCAACCCGCGAACTTCCCGGTCCTCCGCCCTCGCCTCCAAGGCCACCGGGTTCCCCATTGCTTTCGTGTCCTCGCTCCTCGCCGGCGGGCTCACCCTCGACGAAATCCCCTACTGGCGTGACGGCACCCTCGAGAAATACACCCCCTCGGGAGACTATGTGGTGGTCAAGTTCTCGCGCTGGGACTTCGAGAAGTTCAAGGGCGCGCAGGACAAGTTGGGGACCCAGATGCGGGCCGTGGGCGAGGTGATGAGCATCGGCAAGACTTACAAGGAAGCCTTTCAGAAAAGCATCCGCTCGCTCGAAAAGGGCCGGCACGGCCTGGGTTTCGTGAAAAATTTCTCCAAGCTCCCGCTCGAACAGATCATGACCATGCTCAACGAGCCCTCGAGCGAACGCCAGTTCCTGATGTATGAGGCCCTGCGCAAGGGCGCCACGGTGGACGCGCTTTTCCAGAAGACCTACATCAAGGCTTGGTTCATCTCGCAGATGAAAGAACTGGTCGAGCTGGAAGAACAGATCCTCAAATACTCGGGCAAGCTCCCGCCGGAGGACCTTCTTATCAAGGCCAAGAAGGATGGGTTTGCGGACAAGTACCTGGCCAAACTGCTCGGCTTGGGCGAGACCGAAATCCGCGCGAAGCGGAGATCGCTCGGCCAACTCGAGACTTATGACGCGGTGCCGGTCAGCGGCGTCGAGAACGCGGCCTATTATTACTCTACTTATAACGCGCCCGACCGGGTCAAGACCACCGACCGCAAAAAGGTGATGATCCTCGGCGGCGGCCCCAACCGGATCGGACAGGGCATCGAGTTCGACTACTGCTGCGTGCACGCGGCCTTTGCCCTGCGCGACCTCGGCTACGAGACCATCATGGTCAACTGCAACCCCGAAACCGTGTCCACCGACTACGACACCTCGGACAAGTTGTATTTCGAGCCGCTCACGGTCGAGGATGTGCTGAGCATCTATGAAAAAGAAAAACCGCTCGGAGCCATTGTCCAGTTCGGCGGCCAGACCCCGCTCAATATCGCCAACGACCTCTTCTCCGCCGGCGTGAAAATCCTGGGCACCTCGCCCGAGGCCATAGACCTGGCCGAGGACCGCGACCGCTTCCGGATCATGATGAACAAACTGGGCATCCCCCAGGCCGAGTCCGGCATGGCCAAGACCTTTGACGAGGCCCTCAAGATCGCTCAGCAGATCGGATACCCGCTGATGGTGAGGCCTTCCTATGTCCTCGGCGGTCGGGCCATGGAATGCGTGCACGACGAGGAAATGCTGAGATACTACCTCGAGCGCGCCGTGGAAATATCGCCCGAGCGTCCCATCCTGATTGACAGGTTCCTCGAAAACGCGCTCGAGTGCGAGGCCGACGCCATCTCGGACGGGACCGACGCGTTCGTGCCCACGGTGATGGAGCACATCGAGCTGGCCGGCATCCACAGCGGCGACTCGGCCTGCGTGATCCCGCCCATCACCATTCCCCGCAAGCACCTCGACACCATCGAGAAATATACGCGCGAGATCGCGGTCAAGCTCCAGGTGGTGGGCCTGATGAACATCCAATACGCGATCTGCAAGGATAAAGTATATATCCTGGAGGCCAACCCGCGCGCCTCCCGGACCGTGCCGCTGGTGAGCAAGGTCTGCAACATCTCGATGGCCCGCTGCGCCACCCAGATCATGATGGGCGCCAAGCTCAAGGACCTCAACTTGAAGCAAAGGAGCCTGAAACATTTCGGCGTGAAGGAAGCGGTGTTCCCGTTCAATATGTTCCCGGAGGTTGACCCGGTCTTGGGCCCGGAGATGAGGTCCACCGGCGAGGTGCTGGGACTGGCGGATTCTTTCGGGCTGGCCTATTACAAGGCCGAGGAAGCCGCGAACCAGAGACTGCCCTCGGAAGGGACGGTTTTGCTCACCCTGAATGACGAGGACAAGGCGGCCGGGGTTGAGGTTGCGCGCGAGTTCCGGAAACTCGGGTTCAAGATCCTGGCCTCGGCCGGGACCTACGAGCGCCTGAAACAGAGTGGCATCGAGGCGCGGGCGATCAAGAAAATGCACGAGGGCCGGCCGAACATCGTGGACGCGATCATGAACAAGGAAATCCAGTTGGTGATCAATACCCCGGTCGGGAAAATGAGCAAATATGACGACTCCTATATCCGCAAGGCCGCGATCAAATACAAGATCCCTTATATCACCACCATCGCCGCGGCCCATGCCGCGGCTGTGGGCATCGAGGCCTTCCGCAAAGGCCGCGGGGAAGTGAAATCGTTGCAGGAGTATCATGCGGGGATTAAATGATAATGGTCTGCGGACAAGAGTGTCCGCACCACGAATGCTGACTGTGCCCCGAGAGGAGAATAATGCCGAAGCGGACTGACATAAAAAAGATAATGATCATCGGCTCGGGCCCGATCGTGATCGGGCAGGCCTGCGAATTCGACTATTCCGGCACCCAGGCGTGCAAGGCGCTGAAGGAGGAGGGCTATCGCGTCATACTCGTGAACTCCAATCCGGCCACGATCATGAC
>CAIUDS010000110.1 GCA_903897985.1 uncultured delta proteobacterium | reverse complement strand
GTTCCTCCAGGTTCTCGAGAAAAGTCATCTCGCCGCCCGGGGCATCCTTGGCTTTAGGTTCCGTCTGGCTTTCCGGCTCCGTCATCCGTCTTCCCTTCGCCATGCGCCTCGAGCTCGACCTTTTTCAACTCCTCGATGCTTTCCTCAACCTTCTTCAGTTCGGTTTCCTTGAGCTCCCCCAATTCCCGCTCCACCTTTTTCAACTCCTCGAGTTCCTTCTCCATCTGCATCTGCACCAGCCGCGGCACATCCGAAATCTGGTTGAGCGAGTCCTGGATGTCCTTCAAGCCCGCCTCGGCCCCGAGTTCCTTCTTCACATCGTCCGCGGTCTTGCGCAGCTCGGCCAGCACCCGGCCGATCACCTTCATCACCTCGGGCAGCCGCTTCGGCCCCAGCACCAGGAGCGCCACCAAAATGATGACCACCAGTTCGGATGACCCGATCCCGAACATCTCAGTCCCCGCTCACCGCGATCAGGTTTTCGCGGAACCACTGGCTCGAATGCGACTCGCCCGAAGGCTCGATAAAAAACGCCTCCAGACCCGGCCTGGTCTTCAAGACCTCCAGGCCCCGCTCATGCCCGAGCACGAACAGGGCGGTGGACCAGGCGTCCGACTCGATGCCGCTTTGCGCCTTGACCGTAACGCTGGCCTCGCCCGAAACCGGATAGCCGGTCTTGGGATTGATGATGTGCGAGTAGCGGACGCCGTTGAAAATATAAAACCGCTCGTAATCCCCGCTGGTCGAGACCGCGCCGTCTTTCAGATAAATCTTGGCCAGGACCTTGCCGGACGCGCGCGGGTTCTGGATGCCGATGGCCAGGCCCTTGCCCTCCCCGCCGAACACCCGCATGTCCCCGCCGGCCTTGACGATCCCCGCGCTGACTCCGTTATCCTTCAGAATTTTCACCGCGCAGTCCGCGGCATAGCCCTTGGCGATCCCGCCCAAATCAATGCCCATGCCCGGCTCGGGCAGGAAAACCGTTTTCTGCTCCCGGTCCAAAACCATCTTTTCACAGCCCGTCAGTTTCAATTTTTCCTTCACTTCCGCGTCCGCGGGCGGCTGCGGATTTTTAGCATCAATCTTCCAGATCAAAAGCGCGGGCAAAATGGTTATGTCAAACGCGCCCGAGCTCTCGCGGCAGACCTCGAGCGATTTCTGGACCAGCATGAAAGTTTCGGCATCCACCGCGACCGGGGCGATGCCGGCCTGCTGATTGATCCGGCTGATTGCCGAGTCTTCGCGATACCGGCTCAGCTTCTGCTCCAGCCGCTCGATCTCGGCAAAGGCCCGGTCCGCCGCGGCCTGCAAGGCCGGCTCGCTCTTGCCCTGAGCGATGATGTCCACTTCCGTGCCCATCAGGAGTTCGACCCGCCGGATCTCTTTGGGGGACCGGACGCAGGAAAGCAAAGCCAGCCCAACTAACAGCGCCGGGCCGATTCGAGCTTTGCTTTGAAGGATGCGGATCATTTGGGGGGATTGATCTTCACTTTCGCGGCGTCCACTACGCAGCGGAAGCCGTTGTATTCGCTATGGTCGTCGGGCGGGAGCGGGTGGCGCGATGCGGAGAGGAGCAGGAAAATGGAATAGAAATAAGCGCCGCCCCGGGTCACTTTCATCTTGCCGGTCTCGTCGAACGCGGTTTCGGCGCCCGGATATGACTTGTACCAGTCCGCGGTCCATTCCCAGACATTGCCGGCCAGGTCCATGACCCCGTACGGGCTCGCGCCTTTGGGGAAACTGCCCACCGCAACCGTGTCCTCGTAAGGACTGGTCCGGTTGTTGCTCAAATTCTGGTCCCAGCCGCTCCCCCAGGGATAGCTCCGGCCGTCCGTTCCCCGCGCCGCTTTCTCCCATTCCGCCTCGCTGGGAAGACGCTTGCCCGCCCATTGGCAATAAGCGTCCGCGTCGTTCCAGCCCATGTTCACCACCGGATGGTTTTCCTTGCCCGCCGGAATGGTCCCGCCCCGGAGCAGGAGTGGAAGCTCGTGCCCGCTGTCCTTGCAGAAATTCAAATACTGCGAATTGGTCGCCTCGAATTTGTCAATATAATAATCCGGCAGGTTCACCTTGTGCCTCGGCTTCTCGCTCGCCGCCAGATAGTCAACATTCGGGCTTTTGTCCGCGCCCATCCAGAAATCCCCGGCCGGGACCAAAACCATGAGCGCGTTGTCCTTCGGCCAGCGCACTGCCTTGGGCAGTTCCGCCGCCGGCGCCGGACCGCCAATGCCCAGCAAAAACACCAGTAGCGCAAGCCATTGTATTCGTGCTGCGCACACTCTTGGGGGCGCAGGCACTCTTGCCTGCGAACAATTAAATTTCTTCATTGCTCGCTCTTCCTCTTCATGACTTCCGCCTTATACCCCAACTCCAGGCTCTTGTCGTATTCCGCCTGGGCCTGGTCCCGATCGCCCAGCCGCGCATAGGTCAGTCCCAGATAATAATGACCGGCCCCGCTGTCCGGCTTGAGTTCAACATAGCGCTGAAGCCGCTTCAAGGCAAGCTGGTTCTGGTTCAGCGATAGATAAATCTGGCCCAGGTTGTAATAGGCCTCGGGCTGGTCCGGGTCTATCGCCAAAACCTCCTGGTATTCCTCCAACGCCCGGCCCAAGTTGTTCTCCAAGACATAAATGTTGCCCAAATCCAGCCGCGCGTCCACAAAGTCCGGGCTCAGCGCGGTCTCGATCAAAAACGCCGCCTTGGCTTCTTCCATACGGTTCGCCGCCAAAAGCGCCACCCCCAGCTCGAAATAAAAATGATACTCCGCCGGATCCTCGCTCCGCACAATCGCCTCGCGGTATAGTTTCACCGCTTGCTCCGGCTGGTGGATCGCCAGGTAACACCCGGCCAGGTTGTTGTAAGAGATGAAACTCTTGGGCTCCAGCAGGATGGCCTTCTTGAATTCCGGGATCGCGTCCATATATCTGCCCTGGCGCTGATAAAGGCTCCCCAGCTTGTGGTGGAGCTGGACCTGGCTCGGCATGAGCTCCAGCGCCTTCTTGTAATAAGCCTCGGCCGACTCATACCCGTCCTTGCCCCGCCATTCGTTGCACACCCCGGTCACATAAAGGTAGCTGACATTCCTCGGCTCCAGCTCCACCGCCTTGCCCAGCGCCTCCAGGCCCGGGTCGAATTTCTGGAGCTGGCACAGCGACAAACCCTTGCCATACCAGGCCTTGGACAACTGCGGGTTCTCCTCGAGCGCCCGCTCAAAATAGTTCAGAGCCACCGGCCAGTTCCGCAGCGCCATGAACTCCTCGCCGCTCCGGCAAAGGCTGTCCCCCGCCGCGCATACCAGCGCCAAACTCATAACCGCAAATATCCTCTTCACTACCTTAAGAATAAGGCTTCCTCCTCGCTTTCGCAAACCCCGTGTCTTGCAATCCATTCCCCCGCTCCGCCCTGCTGGCTTCGTTCGCCGACACCATTATGACACTTGCTAGAATCTTTTGGTGCCTTGGTCCCAAAGAGTGCCCGCTGTACAAATTCAGCGGTCACGGGACAGGAATGTCCCGCCGCACTGAGCTGGGGGCATGACGGGCTGACCGTCTAACACTTTTTTTTCCCCTTATCTGCGCGGGCAATCCAAGCAAAATTTCTCAGTTCCGGCTCCGGAAGATG
>CAIUDS010000109.1 GCA_903897985.1 uncultured delta proteobacterium | reverse complement strand
TTTCCCTGGGTATTTTTGCGCTCAAGGATTTGCCGGCCCCGCGCTGGTCCCAGTGCACCACCACGAAATGCTTCTCCAGCTCGGCCCCGAAATAATGCTCCAGCGGCATCTCGGGAGAGCCGGGCCCGCCGTGGAGAAAGAGCAAGACCGGATTGGACCGGTCGGTCCCGCGGATCAAAATCCACTGGTCCACCCCGCCCAGCCGGACCTTCTCAAGCGAGGCGATGGAGTTGGGCGTTTTGATGGGCGGAGTCATGGCGACGCAGGCCGCGAGCGCGACGGCCAAAACCAAGCCGGCAAAAATTTTAAGGCTCGAGATTTTTTTCATGACTCCTCCCATTTTCCAATCCGGATTAAGATGATGTATTATAGCGGATCATTGAGGAACGCGGCAATGCGAGGATAAATTGGGGGAGGTAGAGCGGGATGATGAGCAAGAAGTTTTGGATGATGGCGGTCCTGGCGTTTGCGGCTTTCAATTTGAATGGCGTGAGCTATACGCCGCTGGTCAAGGTGGCGCCGGGTCCGAATTTGCCCGCGGAAGTGAAGCCGATGCGGTCGAACAACAACCTGGACATCGTCATGTTCCAGGGCCGTTTGTTCTTCGCGTTCCGGACCGCGCCCAACCATTTTGCGGGAACCAAGGTTGTGCACTACATCCTGTCCAGCTCGGACCTGGGCAAGAGTTGGGACTTCGAGGCAAAAGTATTCATGGGCTCGGACATGCGCGAGCCGCGGTTCCTGGTCGTGGGCGACAAACTTTTCTATTACAACTTCCAGGCCGGCAAGAACATGTTCAGCTTTACTCCTGAACACGATTGGATGATGGAAAGGAAGGCCCTGGGGTCTTGGACCGCGCCCAAGCAGGTGTTCAAAGACAAGTGCGTGCTCTGGCGCACCAAGACCATCGCCGGCACGGCCTATGCCACGGCCTATTGCGGCGAGGGCGAATACACGGGCGGGAACGCCGGTATCCAGATTTACTTGCTCTTCACAAAGGACGGTTACAACTTCGAGCCGGTGGACCCGAAGAAACCGGTGATCGCGACCGGCGGCTCCGAGACCGATTTCGAGATTGACCGGGCGGGGAATTTATATGGCGTGATCCGGAACGAGGCGGGCGACGGAAAATCCTGGGCGAGCAAGGTGTGCACGGCCAAGGCCGGGGACCTCGCGAACTGGAAATGCGTGGATACCGAATACAAGCCCGACTCGCCGCTGGTGTTCCAGCACAAGGACGAGATTTATGTGATCGGGAGGCGCAGTCTGGGCGGCGCGTATGACCGGGGCGACCGCTGGCTGCCCAATTCCACCGAATCGCTCTACTACCTGGCGCGCTACTGGTGGACCAAGAAACGGACCACGCTCTACCGGCTGGACAAGGCCACGCTCAAGCTCGAACCGGTTTTGGATTTTCCGAGCAAGGGCGACACTAGTTTCGCCGGCCTAGTCCCGCTCAACGAGAACCAATACCTGATGTATAACTACTCGTCCGACCCCGAGGGCAAGGACCGGGTCTGGATGAGCGGGCAGTTGCATCAGACCAATATTTACTCGACCGTGATCACCTTTAACTAGAATTTTCCGCGCGGGAAGAGACTATTTTCCGCGCTTGATGATCCATTGGCCGGAATGGATCACACGGATGGCTTTGGCGACCGGGATCAAATCCTTGAGTCCGAATTTTTCCTGCTCTCCCACCACGCCGGTGAAGGACCCGGTCTCGCCGGCCGGGTGCCACACAATATAGTAATAGGTCCCGGTCTGACTGACCTGCCGGTCGAAATCGGGGATGCCTTCGTAATATTGGGTCCGGGAAAAAGGCTCGTCGAATACCGGCCGGGGAGATTCCGGCTTGCCGCTGATGACGATGGCGCCGTATCCCGGCGGCAGTTCAATCGGGAGCTTGACCTTGGACTCGGGCAATCCCGGGCCGGCAAGGGCATAGACCGGATAGAAATCCTCGTATCCCGGCGCCTTGGGCACCAGCAGACCCGCGTGCAAATTCATGGGCTTGCTCACTTCGAGCGCATAGACATGGACATCGGTCGGAGTGGTCAGGCTTGCATAGATGGCATAGGAAACTTGCGGGTCCGCGATTTTAATGGCGTTGCTCAAGCTGTTTGACACGTGATCCTCAAACAGGGGCTTGTGCGCGAACGCGCTTAAAGGCGCCATCAGGATCAGGCACCAGATGACTGAAACAAATAACGCACTCCTTGAAACCCTCATGCTCCACCTCCCAAGTTTGGGGCTTTGGCATTTATTTGATGCGCGGTTTCCTGTTTTCGGTCTTATTATTTTACGGCTCCAGCACCAGCTTTCCCAAGTTCATGATGTGCCGCAGCACCGCTCCTTCCGCGGACCGCGTGGATGCGCAAGTCAATCCTTGGCGGCCGTGAACTGGATCGAATACTCGCGGCGCATGGGCTTTCCGCGCAGGGAGGAAGCCGCGGGGGACAGGCATCCGGCCAGATCATCGTAACGCGAGCAGCGGTCCTGGGGGCCGTCCAAATCCAGCAGTCCGGTGGTGAGGGTAACCGAGTAGGTTTCCCCGGGCCGGAGCGGCGAGGCCGGCACAAAACTGGCCACATCCGTGGTGTTCCGTCCGGCGCAGCGCACCTTGCCCGGAACCGGCAGGCCTGCGGCGTCCTTGACCAGGAAGGTTTCGGGCGTGATGCTGGCGCAAATTTTGCCCCGGCTGAAGAAGACATTGATCTCGGAATCCAAGGCCGCATCCGGTTCGCCCGCAGACGGCCGCGTTAGAATCACCGGGCTGACTTCCTTGCCTTGCAGGCGCTGCCAGAGCGCATCCCAGTAGCGGTCAATGAGCCCGGCCGTGAACTCCACTCCGCCGGGCGCCGAGTAAATATTGCCCGCGATCCAGGGCAATTTTTTCCGGACCGGGAGATAGCCGAAAAAAGTCACGGCGCGCTCGCCCACGGTGGAGAAATGGTGTAGGGCGTGGCCTTCCACAATCGGCGCGCATCCGAAGGGCAGGCCCATGTCCGAGAAAATGGCCTTGAGGTCTTTGAGCGGCGCGACATATACCGGCACCTTGTCCCAGCGGTTGAACTCGCCGAGCACGACAAAGTCCGAAGTCGCATCCACCATCCAGCTCATTTCCGCGGGCGCAACTTTCGCGGCCTTGGCTAAAAACAACTCGTCGAAACTCTGGTCTTCCAGATTATGCGCGGCCGCGCCCATGAAATGCGCGATCAGCCGGGAGCAGCGCCGGTCATAAGGGGCATGGCAGTTGGCTTGCAAATAGGCCAGGTAGGATTCGATGTAAGGCGGCCAATGGGTGATGCCGCCGTAGTTGGGCCGGCCCTTGTGGCCCAGGATGTAATCGTTGGCCGTGCCGGTGTCGGGGAAGTTGCAGGCCGTCAGCACCATGTTGCGGTGGCCCTGCAGGAGTTGCTTGAGTTCCGGTGCCGCCAGATCCTGCAACGCCTTTTCGGTCATGAACTCATGCGTGGTCATGCCCGCGGCTTGGGCTGCGCCAGCGGTGGCCAGTAAAATCATCATGCTGAAAAACACTTTCTTCATGCCCGACTCCTGGTTATGGTTCCAGCACCAACTTGCTTTTCGCTTCCTTTTTTACCTGCGCGTCGTCCATGGTCGCGGTCAGATATTTGCCGTTGAACCAGACCATGTGCATGTCCTTATAATGCGGGTCGAGCCATTTGCCGGACTCGGACCCGTCAATCGCCATGAGCGCCGAGTCGGGCTTGCCCATATCCATGATGTGCCGAAGCACCGGGCCTTCGGCGGTCCGGAACGGGTCCTTCGCGTTGTGGTAGAAGGAGGCGTTGCGCACGGTCTGGTCCGCGCCCGGGTGCGGGAACGGGCCGACATTGAAATCCTTGAATGGTCCGATCCCGAGCGGGTGGGAAAAGGTGATGGTGTGCAGCTTGCCCCATTGCCAACCCGACAGGTCCGGACCCTCGGTCTTGGTCAGCCACGCCAC
>CAIUDS010000108.1 GCA_903897985.1 uncultured delta proteobacterium | reverse complement strand
GCGGTGGCCGAAGCCGGGGGCCGGGGTATTGCCGTCTTTAAGCGTCAGGGTCAGGGGAATTTGCTGGGTAACCCCGGCCGAGGCGGGATTCGCGGTCAGGGTCAGATGGTCGGGCAGGAAGGGGCTGACATTGGCCAGGACCACGATGTCAAAAGTGATCGGCTCGATGCAGCCCGGGGTCGGGCAAGCTGGAATGCCCTTGGTAGTATCCGGCGTTACGGATACCGTTATGGTGTTGACGCCCACCGCGGGGTTGAGCACGACCTGGACTTCCCCGGTGGAGACCTTGCCCCGTCCGTAGTATTTGTCGCTGACCAGTCCCTGGATGGTGCTGGTCCCGCTCCCGTAAAAAGAGGCGCCGCCGGGGCCGCTGACCGTAAAAATCGGGGCGATGCCGACCTTGGGTTTGCCTTTGGTGTCCTGGATCTTGACCACGATCGGGATCGGCTCCAGCTCGGCATAGAGCGCGGGATTGGCGGTATTGCCGGGATCAATGGTCGGGGAGACCGGGACGATTTTGGCCGGGGCGCCGGCCGGGGGCTTTTCCATCAGAATCTGGCCGCTGTTTTTGGGAAGCTCTTTTTTTACATCGTCCGGTGAGCCGGCAGAGCTTTGAAGATACCCATCCGGGCCCGGGCTGACGCAGACCTGACCGGGGGCGCCATGGCCGTAGGGAAACAACTCCTCGTCGTCGCCTATCCGGATGCTGTCATTGATGCCGTTCGCGCCGACAACGATATTCTTGCCTACGGTATAGTCATCCCCGCCCAGAATGGAATCCAGAACTCCATTACCGCCCTCGCCGCTGATCGCAATGGTATAAGGCTCCATATAAGGCAGTTCAGTGCCTCCATGGCCGAAGGGAATTTCCTGGACATCATCTCCCAGGGCGTGGCTATTGCAAATTCCATTATCGTTGCCGAGTCCATCGCCCGTAGTAATAACCCGGGTGGGCCGCGCCACCGCCTCGAGCCAGGCCTGGTCGTAATAATCCACCTGCCCGTTGCCGTTGATGTCGCCCTGGAGACCTCCGGCCTGGAGCTGGGCAGTGGCGGTGGTGTCGAACCGGAAGTGACGAATGATTTGGGCCAGGAAGTCAATATCGTTTTCGGTGAGGGACCAGCTGGAGTCGCCGTCCAGGTCCAGGTATTGCTGAATTCCGAAGGTGGTCTGCGTAAAAGGTGAAATTTCCACCGGAGTTCCGACCGGGCCAACCACTGGCGGCAGCCCATAACCCGTACAACTTTGGATGCTATATGAGGTTTGGTTAATATTAACCGGAAAACTATGGCCCGGCATCGCGGTTTCTTTGGCCTGAAAGACTAAATTGATATTGATAAATGGAGAACATTCTACATTACATCCCAAGTTGCTTTGATCCCGGATTTCAACATAGGAAAACCCAGGAATATCCTCGGTCACCGGATGATTGAAATCATTTCCGGGCAGCGCATTCTCGGCGCTTAGAAAAGTGAAAGTATTTTTATCATATTCAATCTGAAACCGGAAATTATTAACCAACACCACCCCCGGAGTCTCTGGGCCGCAGGTTTGGGCGATTTCTAACACCATGGCAAATTTTTGGCCGGGCTGGACGGTTTCCCCGGGACCGAATAGCACAACTCCATAAACTCCATGAGCACCAAGTGGATTGATATTGACCGTGGCGCCGTCGCTCACGGCTCCGCAAGTGGCGCCGATTTTGGTGCCCCCCACGCACTGCTCAAGCCAGGCGGTTGCGGTAAAGAGCCCGGCGCTGTCCAAGGCGCCGCAGTCGGGATTGCTATTGGAGAAGGCGCAAAGGGAAGGATTGCTCCACAAGGCGTTGTTGCACGCATCGGCCGCTCCATGCGGTCCGGTCCAGGAGGCCGTGCTGACGGTGGCAAAATTAACCGTGTTTCCGAGGTCAACATTGGTGGTTCCATTCGCCACGCCCGCGACCGGCGCCAGGTCCACGCTGGTGATGGTGTCATCGTTGGCGCAGGAATAAGTGGCATCGGGGGACCCGGCCAGCTTGGTCGAATCCAGGTTGCAGTTCCAGTTGGACGGGTCGCAGTTCTTTTCGGCGCACACGCCGGTGACGCCGTCTTTGGAGCAGTTGGCTCCGGTGACCGTGACATCGGTGTCGGCGTTGTCATTGGTGTCATTGCAGTTGCCGCCTTCGGTCCAGCCATACACGCATCCCAGGGCCGAGGAAGCGCCTTCCGTCACCGTTCCAATCGAGCAGTTCAGACCGGTGATGGTGTCGGGGTCCAGGACCGGGACGTTTGCCGATTCTCCGTCAACCTGGATGACCGCGTCCTCATTCGCGTCATTGCCGCAGTCCCTGCCGCAGGTATAGCTCCCGTCCGCGCCAGTGCAGTCCAGGGCGCCGCCGCCGCTGATCGTGGAGCCGGGGGTGCAGACATCGTCGCTGTCGTTGCAGGTCATGCCGTTGTCCCAGGTGTATTGACAGGCATAAGTTCCGCTCCCCTCGGTGAGGCTCGAGGAATAGATCCCAATAATGGAGTCGAGATCCGAAACCGGCACATTGCAGATCTTGCTCCGGGCCGTAATGACGGCCTCCGCATTCGGGTCGTTGCCGCAGTCCCGGCCGCAAGCGAAGCTCCCGTGCGTGCCGGTGCAGTTCGTGCCGCCGCTGACCGCCGCGTCATTCGTGCAATTAGCGCTGGTAGTGTTGCAGATCAGGTCGTTGCTCCACAGATAAACGCAGGTAAAGGAGCCGCTCTGACTCTCGGTCCAGCCCGCGGGACAATCGGTCACGCCGGAGATGGTGTCCGGGTCGGTGACCGGGATATGGCCGGAAAATGGGCCATTGGTGATGGTCGCGGCCGGGTTGGCGTCATTGCCGCAGTCCTCGCCGCAGGACCAGTTTCCGTCCGAACCGGCACAGTCCACGCCGCCGCTGATGGAGGAGCCGCTCACGTCGCAGATATCGTTCGAGTCGTTGCAGGCCAGGCCGTTGCTCCAAGTGTATTGACAGGTATAAGTTCCGCTCCCGTTCTCGATGAAGCTACTGGTGGAGGTGATGCCGGTGATGGTGTCGGGATCGGTCACGGCGATATTCTTGGTCTTGCCGCTCGCGATGATCACGGCGTCATTATTCGCGTCATTGCCGCAGTCCTGGCCGCAGGAATAGCTCCCGGCCGAACCGGCGCAGCTTATACCGCCGCTGACCGAGGAATCGTGGGTGCAGATATTGTCGCTGTCGTTGCAGGTCTGGCCGTCGCTCCAGATATATTGGCAGGTATAGGTCCCGCTCCCGTTCTCGGTCCAGGGGCCGGCAGTGGCAGCGAGGCCGGTGATGGCGTCGCCTTCGTCCGCGCCGGTGAAGGTGGTGGTGAAGGCGCCGGCGGTGACGGTGCAGGTGGTATCGTCATTGCCGCAGAGTTCGGCGCGGCAGCCATAATTGCCCACACCCTTGCTGCAGGCGCTTCCGCTTACCGTGGCGTCATTGTCCGCATTATTGTCGAGGTCATTGCAGTTTCCGCCCTCGGT
>CAIUDS010000107.1 GCA_903897985.1 uncultured delta proteobacterium | reverse complement strand
GGTGTTGAAAATCTCGAATGGCCACAGTCATTCCCGCGAACGCGGGAATCCAGGTTATTGATAATGCTGGATTCCCGGTCAAGCCGGGAATGACAGAAAGGGGTGCCGGAGCCATTTTTCAACACCCTGCTAAGGGGCAGGACCTTGGTGATTGATGAAAGAGAAACCAAAGCTACCGGCAGAGCAAGGGAATTAGGCATAATAACGATTTCTTTTGAAAAGTTTATTAACAAAATGGCCAGAAAGTAATATCAATCAGGTCTGGGAGGTACGAGGATGGACCGAAGAAAATTTGTCAAGGGTTCTCTGGTGGCCGCGGCGGGGATGGCAATGGCCAGGCGCGGGTTGGCCGGGCCGTTGATCTCGACCGGGGCGAAGCGGCCCAATATCATCATCATTCTCTGCGACGACCTGGGTTTTGGCGACTTGGGTTGTTATGGGTCGGAGGCGATCGCGACGCCCAACCTGGACCGGATGGCTGGCGAGGGAATCAAGTTAACGAATTTCTACTCCTCCGCGCCGGTCTGCTCTCCGAGCCGGGCCGGGCTACTCACCGGGCGCTACCCTCCGAGGACCAAAATCACCCAGGTGTTGTTTCCGAGCACGGGCGTGGGGGCCGTGGTCAATACCCGGATCGTGGCGGGCGGCGCGGCTCTGGCCCTGCCCAAGGACGAAATCACGGTCGCGGACTTGATGAAAAAAGCGGGTTATGCCACCTGCTGCCTGGGCAAATGGCATTTGGGCGACCGGTCCGGGTTCCGGCCCAATGACCGCGGGTTTGACCATTACCTGGGCCTGCTCTACAGCAACGACATGATTCCGCTCCCGCTCTGGCGCAACGGCGAGATCGTTGAGAAAAGCCCCTGCAACCAGGACCTGCTCACCGGAAAATACGCGGATGAGGCGCTCTGGTTCATCAAGCAAAATCAGGACCGGCCCTTTTTTCTCTACCTCGCCCACACCTTCCCTCATCAGCCGCTCCATGCCTCGCCCGATTTTCGCGGCAAGAGCAAAGGCGGGCTCTACGGCGACTGCGTCGAGGAGATTGATTGGAGCGCCGGCAAAATCCTCGCGCTCCTCGCCGAGCTGGGCCTGGCCGAAAATACCCTGGTCATCTTCACGAGCGACAACGGACCCTGGTACCAGGGCAATCCCGGATACCGCCGGGGCAGAAAGAATGACAGCTTTGACGGCGGCATGAATGTGCCGTTCCTGGCCCGGTGGCCGGGCAAAATCGCCGCAGGCAAAACCTCGAGCCTGATGGGAATGAACTTCGACTTGTTCGCGACCAGCCTGGCTGTGGCCGGCGCCGAGGTTCCGGGCGACCGGGTGATTGACGGCAGGAACCTGCTCCCGGTCCTTTGCAGCCAGGCTCAGGCCGGCCCGCATGAGCGCCTATATTATTACAAGGGCAAAACCCTGGAGGCGGTCCGGTCTCAACGCTTCAAGTATCAGCTCCGGCATTATGTTTACTATTCCCCGGTCGGACAGGCCCAGGGCCCGTGGCTCTTCGACCTGGAGGACGATCCCAACGAATCTTACAATGTGTCCGCGCTCTATCCGGAAGTGTTCCAGCAATTCTCGGCCGAGGTTGAGGACTGGCAGAAGAATTTCGGGAGGGGAATGAAAGTCTGAGCGTTCCCTGCGGGCGGAGCCGGGCTCAGCGCCTACGAGGGATGCGCCCCTATTTTTTGACGAGTTGGTTCACCGCGGCTTCCAATCCATCAAGCGTGAAGTCGAACATGGGGAAGACCTGGCGGACCTGGGTGATGGTGTAAGCCCCCGCGGTATATTCCCATTCCTCGCTCAGCTTGGGGTTGAGCCAGATCGCATGCGGGAAATTGCGGGCCAGATATTGGAGCCACCACAGGCCCGAGCGGGTCTGGTAGTCCTCGTATTCGATGCTCCCGTTCGCATGCGTCAGCTCGTAAGGCGCCATGCTGGCGTCGCCCACGATGATCAGGCGCGAGTCCGGGTCGCTCCTTGCAAACTCGAGGGTCTTCATTTGTTTGGTCCGGCGTTGCGGGTCCTCATAGACCCGGTCGTAGATGCAATTATGGAAGTAAAAGGTTTTCACTTCCTTGAAATTGTCGTTCGCGTATTTGAACAGGGTGCGGCAGATGTCAATATAGGGGTCCATGGACCAGCCGCCGTTGTCCATCATCAGGATCACCTTGAGCTTGTCCTTCAAACGGCGGTCGAAAATAATCTCGATCTCGCCGGCCTTGCGCACCGTCTGATAGATCGTCTCGCGGATGTTCAGCTCGTCCTTCGGACCCGCCGGCTGCAAATGCCGCAGCCGCTTCAAGGCCTCGGCGATCTGACTCGCATCTATCGGACCCTCATACGCATAGTCCTTCCAGCGCCGCTCGAGCGCAACCTTGATCGCGCTCTTGTTCCCGCCGGCGCCGCCCACCCTCATCCCGCCGGGGTGGTAGCCGCTGTGCCCGACCGGCGAGGTCCCGCGGGTGCCGATCCATTTGCTGCCGCGGTCGTGCCGCTCGGTCTGTTCCTTCAACCGCTCCAGAAAATACTTGATCAACTCTTCCGGGCTATACTGTTTCAGTTCCTCTTCCTTGATCCCCATCAGCTCCGCTAGTTCCTTCGGGTCCTTCAGCCAGTCCTGCAACAACTGTTTGACCAGGTCCTCCAGTTCCTGCTCCTCGGGCAGCTTGAGTTCCGCACCCTGGAAATGGTGCGCGAACAAGCGGTCATAAAGGTCGAAGTAACGCTCGCTCTTGATCATGACCGCGCGGGCCGCGATGTAGAAATCCTCCAGCGAATTAACCAGGCCCAGGTCCAGGGCCTTTTGCAATCGGAGGAACGCGGTGGGCGTGACCGGAATGCCCGCGGTGCGAAGTCCATAGAAGAAGGGGATGAACATGCGTCCTCAGCCGTTGTAGTTATTGAGGTAGAGCTTGGCGAGTTCGAGGTCGTTGCTCTTTTTGAAAAGCACTCCCAGGAAAGGCATGTAGCCGTCCTTGCCCAACTCCTTGGCCTTGAAATTGGGGTCGGAGAGGAACGCGCGGATCCAGTTGATCAGTTCGCGCGTCGAAGGTTTCTTCTCGACATTGGGCACGCGGCGGAGACTGTAGAACGCGGCGACCGCGGCCTGCGCGATGTTCTTGTCAATCTCCGGGAAATGCGCGCGCACGATTGAGTGCATCATCTCGGCGTTGGGGAAGGCGATGTGGTGGAAATTGCACCGGCCGAGGAACGGGTCGGAGAGGTCCTTCTTGGCGTTGCTGGTGATGATCACGATCGGGCGGTGAATAGCGTGGATGGTCTTGTCAATTTCCATGATGTCGAAGCTCATCTGGTCCAAAACATCGAGCAGGTCGTCCTGGAAATCGGTGTCGGCCTTGTCTATCTCGTCAATCAAAAGCACCACCTTGCTCTCGCAGGTGAAGGACTGTCCGATCTTGCCCATTTTGATGTAGTCCTCGATGTTCTTGACATTGCGTTTGCTGTCCCCGAACCGCGCGTCGTTCAAGCGCGTGAGCGTGTCATACAGGTAGAGCGCGTCCACCGCCTTGAGGTTCGATTTGACATTGAGCACGATCAGCTTGAGCCCCAGGTCCTGCGCAATCGCATGCGCGAGCAAGGTCTTGCCCGTGCCCGGCTCGCCCTTCAGCAAGAGCGGCATCTCCAGCGCGATCGTGATGTTCACAATCTTCCTCAGTTCCGGATCCAGGACATAACTCTGCGTCCCTTCAAACTCCTTGATATTCTTCCCGCCTTTCATCTTCACAACTCCTGCGATTCGTTACCTTTGAAAATAGCACCGGCTGGGTCTGGACGCAACTTTTGGTTTTCCGCTTATCCGCCCCTGACCACTGCCCATCCTCCTTCGCCGACAGAAAGCTCGAGCAGGAAGGGGCTTCTGAGGACAGGCTGAGCACTGACCATCCTCCTTCGCCGACAGGAAGCTCGAGCAGGAAGGGGCTTCTAAGGACAGGCTGGCCCCTGACCACTAACCACTGTTTTCCTGGGCTTCATGTGAAACAGGAACCGGCCGGGCAAAGGGTGTAAGCTATGGGCATGGCAAAGGTTGCACCGGGCCTATGGATTGCGATCGGCGTGTTCACGGGCGCCATCCTCCTGTTCCTGATCAGCGAAGCCCTGATCAAGCGGCGCAGCCAGGGGCTGGCCAGGGAGTCCAAAGACGGAGGCAGCCTCAGGGCCATCAAGCGCTGTCGCGACACCGCGTTCCTGCTCGGAATCCTGTCGGCAATTTTTCCGCTCCTGCGGCTGCCGGGCGCGCGGGACCAGCAAATCTTCGCGGGCGCCGGCCTGGTCTTTCTCGGGACTTTGATCCGCGAAATTCGGGCCTGGGAATCAGATCGCAATCATCGGGCGACGAAGGTTAATTGGCGATTCACCACCGCAGATGCCCGGGTCAAACTGAAAAGACTTTATCCGACATATTATTAGCATGGTCAAAATACTAGCGCTGATAGCGGATGTGGCCGAAAAAGGAGGCTGGAGATCAATCCTCCGCCATTTCCCCGCTCGCCATTGTAGCGCAGCTTTAAATTGCATGATCTAGCCGGTTTTTGACCGCGCATCTGATTATGTTAAGCTTAAATTCAAAATGAAGCGGATAGACGAGAACACAGTGCTGATCGAGCAGGAACCGGGCATGAAGATACCGGGCCGGATTCTGGCGCGGGAGGGCTTGGACTTGGACTCGAACGCGGTGCGGCAATTGATGGACGCGTGCCGGCTGCCGGGCGTGCTCGAGGCCTGGGGCATGCCCGACATCCACAAGGGCTATGGCGTCCCGATCGGGAGCGTGGAAGCTTTGGACGGGTATGTGGTCCCGGCCGCGGTGGGCTATGACATCAATTGCGGCATGCGGCTCTTGACCACCCCGCTCTCGATCAAAGATGTGGACCCCGTTGCCATTGCCGAGCGCATCCATCACTTCATCCCGCTGGGCGAGGGCAAGAGCAATGTCAATTTACGGCGCGGGGATTTCGAGACCGTGGTCGAGCAGGGCGTGGCCGGCCTGTTCCGGATCGAGCACAAGCATCACCTGGTCTGGGAGTTCTGGAACGATGAGGAAGAGAAGGAAGTGTGCAGCCGGATCGAGGATGGCGGCTCGCTGGCCGGAGACTTTTCCTGCGTGAGCGAGCGCGCCATGGAGCGCGGGATCAGCCAACTGGCGACGCTCGGCGGCGGCAACCATTTCATTGAGCTTCAAAAGGTACAGAAAATATTTAACCCAAGACTGGCTAGCCAGTTCGGGGTGTTCGAGGGTCAGTTCGTGATGATGATCCACAGCGGCAGCCGCGGCTTCGGCCACCAAGTCGGAGACGATTACATGAAACTCGCGCGCAAGTACGATGACGCGCACGGGGGCGGCCAGCCCAATAACGAACTCTGCTTCTTGCCGCTCGCGAGCAAGGAAGGCCAGGATTACCTCAAGGCCATGAACGCCGCGGCGAACTTCGCCTTCTGCAACCGGCAGCTCATGGCCGTGCTCGTCAAGGGCGCTCTCCGCAGCATCCTGGGCGATCTCGCCATCCGCCTGATCTACGATGTCACCCACAACATCGCCAAATACGAGCGCCACCACGACCGCAATGTGCTGCTCCACCGCAAGGGCGCCACCCGCGCCTTCGGGCCGGAGCGCATGAAGGGGACCATGTTCGCGGACACCGGCCAGCCGGTCCTGATCCCGGGCTCCATGGGCACGGCGAGTTACTTGCTCGCGGGAAAAGACGGGAGCGAACTCACGCTTTCGAGCGTGAACCACGGCGCCGGCCGCGTCTTGAGCCGGACCGCGGCGCGGGGCAAGAAGGGGCGCGCGGGCGCGGTGAGCGATTTTGAATTTGCAAGAAGCATGGAAGGGATATATCTTATTGCGGAAGACCGGCGCTCGGCCAAGGAAGAGGCGCCCCAGGCTTACAAGGATATAGATCTTGTTATCGAGAGTGTGGCCGGAGCGGGCCTGGCCGAGCCGGTGGCGAGGATGGTGCCCAAAGCCGTGCTCAAAGGATAGAATCTTTTACCGCATCCTACTGCGCTCCGAAGGAGCTACGAAGGACAAGGAAGGCGCATCCAGTGCTACTCTGCGTAGTAGCGTTACTACGCTACGAAGCACGAGCCTTCGTAGCCTTAGCTACTACGGCGGAGTAGGCAAGGGACACGCAGTGTCCCACGCAAAGAATTTCCTGGAGTTTTAAACACGGAACCAGGAACCCGGAACGCGGAACTCAATGGAACCGCAGATAAACGCTGATGAACGCAGATAAATCCTTTGCTTTGAATGTGCGAGCGTCATCTGCCGAGATTCGTGGCGCAGGCACTCCTGCCTGCGCACAACCAAAAATATGCGCGCGACTTTAGTCCCGATTCCTTACCGCTCGCGACTTCAGACTTGATTTTTTTCGCTTCAAATAAATCGCAACCAACAGCGGCAAGCCATAAAAAGCTACGCCGACCCATTCAAGGTCCAAAGCCGATCACATCCACTGGAACATTGCTACCAGTCCAAGTCCCATTCCCAAGTTGACCACCCCAATTATCCCCCCAGCACTTTATTCCGCCGTTGGAGCTAAGGGAACAAGTATGCACCCAGCGCCCCGAGATATTGCTTACCCCTGATGATAGCCCGAAAGCATTAACTGGAACATTGCTATCGGTATTTGTGCCGTTCCCAAGTTGACCATAAATATTCCGCCCCCAGCACTTTACTCCGCCGGTGGAATCAAGCGCGCAGGTATGCCCGAGGCCCGAAGATATTGCGCCTACGACTGAGGATAGGCCGGAAACATCCACCGGAACATTGCTATCGGTCTTTGTCCCATTCCCAAGTTCACCATCCCCATTATACCCCCAGCACTTTACTCCGCTGCCGGAGGTAAGAGCGCAGGTATGATAACTGCCAGCCGAGATTGCGGTTACCCCTGAAGATAGGCCGGAAACATTTATAGGGACATTGCTGTCGGTATTTGT
>CAIUDS010000106.1 GCA_903897985.1 uncultured delta proteobacterium | reverse complement strand
GCCGGGGCCGGATCATCAATATTTCTTCGGTGGAGGGCGTCCGCGGGTCCGGGCTCTTCCCGGTGTATTGTTCGAGCAAGGCCGGCGTGATCGGGCTGACCCGCTCGAATGCGGTGGAACTCGCTCGTTTTGGCGTAACCGCTAACGCCATCTGTCCCGGCATCATCAACACCGACCTGATGGCCGCGGCCATTAGCGACCAGAAGTGGGTCGAGAAATCAGTCAAAGGAATTCCTATGCGCCGGCTGGGGGAGCCCAAGGACATCGCTGGCGCGGTCGCATTCTTGGCCTCCGCGGAAGCCTCCTATATCACCGGTAACGTCATCGTCATTGACGGGGGCCAGACGGTGAAGGCCCTTTAAAGAATGTAATATTGGAGCAAAATATGCCAAATCAAAAGCGGACGGTGAGAGTTGCAGCGGTGCAGATGGAGTCGCAGAACGCCAAGGTGGCGGCGAACCTCGATCATGCGCTGAAGTTTGTGGACGAGGCGGCGGGGAGGGGTGCGAAATTGATCGCGTTTCCCGAGTTCATGCCGACCGGCTATATTCACACGGAAGAAATCTGGGATGCCGGGGAGCCTAAGGTGGGGCCTACGGTCAAATGGCTAAAGGAGCAGAGCCGGCGGCTGGGGGTCTATATCGGCACGAGCTTTCTTGAAGCGGACGGAGAGGATTTTTTCAATACCTTCGTCGTCACAGCTCCCGACGGAAGCGAAGCGGGGCGGGTGAGAAAGCAGACGCCGGCGGCGTTTGAGGCGTATTTCACCAAAGGCGACTCAAGCCCGCACCTCATCGAGACGGCGTTCGGCAGGCTCGGCATCGGCATCTGCTACGAGTGCATACTCGCCTACACGCCGAAGCTGTTCAGTCTCGGAGACATCGACCTGATCCTCATGCCGCATTGCGCGCCTTCTCCTCAGCAGAGTTTTGGTATCTCGAAGGCTGATGTGGAGTATTGGGACACGACCCTGAAGGATCATGCGCGGAGATACGCGGCAATGTTCGGAGTGCCGGCGGTGCTTATCAATCATTGCGGCCCAATGGAATCTCCGCTGCCCGGGTTGTTTGTCACACAGAAGTCGAGATTTCCGGGGGGGTCGGGCATTGCCGATTCCGACGGGACCCTGAAGGCGCAACTTGGGGCCGAGGAAAAAGTGATTGTTGAAGACGTGACTCTCGATCCCGCGCGCAAAACGCGCGTCGCGCCGAGGACTCACGGCCGCTGGGCGATGGAGTTGCCGTGGAAGGTCAATGCCTTCCGGTTTGTCGAGTTCTGCGGGGAAATCTGGTACTCGATGAGCGCGGAAAGGAAGAGAAGGGCGCGGGAAATCTCTGGCGGATAAGAGAAGGTAGAAGGTGGAACCACTGATAAACACAGATGGAACAAAGGCGGATGTAGGGTAATGGCTAAAAATAAAAATATCGCCCGCGACCTATTCAGACTTTTGAATGCAGACAAGGTCCTGGCCGAACCCGAGGATCGCCTCTGTTACGCCGCGGACGCGACTCGTTACTTCGCCCAGCGGTCACCCGACGCGGTCGTTCTTCCCGAAACCACCGAAGACGTAAGCCGGGTCATGAAATACGCTTTTGCGAGAACCATCCCGGTGACGCCGCGCGGAGCCGGCAGCGGGCTGTCCGGAGGGTGCACTCCCATCAAAGGCGGCATCGTCCTGGACATGAAGAGGATGAACCGGATCGTGGAGATCAACCTCACCAACCTGGTGGCCCAGGTCGAGCCGGGGGTGGTGCTGGCCCATTTTCAGCGAGCGGTGGAAAAGGAGAAGTTGTTTTATCCTCCCGACCCTCAGAGCATGGATGTCTGCACCCTCGGCGGCAATATCGCCACCCGCGCCGGCGGACCTCGGGGCGTCAAGTACGGCGCCACCGGCAACTACGTCCTCGGCCTGGAAGTCGTGCTCCCGGACGGTTCGGTCATCAACACCGGAGGGACCTGCGTCAAGCATTCCGTGGGCTATGATCTTACTCATCTCCTCACTGGATCGGAAGGAACGCTCGGGGTCATCACCCGGGCCAACCTGCGGCTTCTGCCTTTGCCCCCGGCGAGGAAGACCATGGTGGCGGTATGCGAAACGCCCGAGCAGGCCGCCAGTCTCGTCACCGAAATCATCTCCCAGGGCGCGGTCCCCGCCCGGCTCGAGTTCCTGCTCAAAAGCGGGATCGGACTGATGAACGTCTACCTCGCCAACCGTCTGCCCATGACCGGAGAGGCATATCTGCTGATGGAGATCGACGGTTTGCCGGCTCAGGTGCGCGAGGAATCCGGGCGGATCGCGGCCATCTGCGCTGGGATGAAGGTCCTGGAGACGCGGGTGGTGGAGGACGACAAAGAAGCGGAGTCCTACTGGCGGGCGCGGCAAAACCTGAACCCGATTCTGCAGGCCATTTTTAAGAGGGTCATCAGCGAAGATATCACTGTTCCCAGGGACAAGATCCCTCAATTGGTGCAGGCAATGCACGAAATTTCCGTTTCCCTGGGCATCCCTCTGGGCCTGGCCGGCCACGCCGGAGACGGGAATATCCATCCCACCGTTCTTCTCGCCCAGGTCAATGAAGAGACCGAAAAAAAGGCCGCTCAAGCGGTCGAGCGGATTATCAGGACCGGACTGAAACTGGGCGGCGCCATCTCGGGCGAGCACGGCATCGGTTTGCATAAATCCGAGTTTATCGAGCTGGAGTTGGGCCGGACCCAGATCGAGGTGATGAAAAGCATTAAAAAGGCGATTGACCCCAAAGGGATCATGAACCCGGGCAAGATTTGGATGGAGGAAGCCGGCCTATGAGCGGGGACCTCGGCAAGTATCTCGAGCAGATTGACAAATGCTCTCATTGCGAATTCTGCCAGGCGACGTGTCCATCGTTCCGGGAAGAGTTGGTGGAAACATTGCTGGCCCGCTCCCGCCTCCTTCTCATCAAGGCCTGCTTGATTGACCGCGAGCTTACGCCCTCCCCGCGGTTCCGGGACATTGTTGACGGCTGTCTGATGTGCGGCCGCTGTGTCGAGGCCTGCCCGGCCCGGATCCCGGTGGATGAGGTGGTCGCGGCGGCCCGGGGCGAGTTGAACAAGGGGAAATTTTGCCATGAGCTTCGCCGCCGGGCGCTTACGAGGTTCATGGCGAATCGCGGGCCGGACCGAATGATAGCCTTCGCCTTCGCCATTGCCGAAAAGATGGGGCTTTGGCCTCCGGGCATTCCCCAACCGGTCAGCGCCCCCGTGACCGGGAAGCTAAGCGGCGTTGTCAAGTCCAGGGGCCAAGAGCGGGGACGAGTGGTTTATTACATCGGATGCGCCGCCAATTCCCTGGACCCGGTCACGGCCCGTGACGTGGTCCAAGTCTTCACCGAGAACGGCATAGAAGTGATGGTTCCGCCCGACCTGGTCTGTTGCGGCTTGCCGGCCCTCGCCGAAGGGGACTTGGAAGAGGCCCGAGGGGCGGTCGTCCGTAACCTCGAAATCCTCGGGGGTCTCGATGCGGAAGCGATCATCACGGATTGCAGTTCCTGCGGCATGATGCTCAAGGTCAAAAGCCTGAGTCTCATTCCCGCCGGCCATCCCCTACGCGCCACGGCCGAAGCCGTGTCGGGAAAAGTCTGGGAGGCGACCGAATACCTCAACGGCGTCGGGTTGTCCCGCAAGCCTGGGGGTTTGGAGGTCGTTTACACCTACCATGAGCCTTGTCACCGCTCCTTCTCCCCGACCATGAAGGACGCGCCCCGCGCGCTGTTGGCCAGTCTCCCCGGCTCCCGGTTTTCTGAGCTCGCGGACCCCGGCCAATGCTGTGGCGCCGGAGGCACGTTTTTCCTCGAGCATCGTGATTTGTCCGGACGGATCCGTGCCAAGAAGTTGGAGGACATCAAGAGCACTGGCGCGGAAGTGGTGATCTCCCAATGTCCGGCCTGCCGGGCCTACCTGGCCGCAGCTCTGCCTGGCAAGGAACTGTTGCACCCGCTTTCGCTCCTGGCCCGGGCCTATGGCTTCCGAGGTGGAGGATGAATTCATGATGATAGTAATTGGTATTAACTCATGAAACGCAAAATCATCCTTGACACCGATCCCGCCTTGGGCGAGCGGATCGGCCTGAATATTGATGACGACCTGGCGATTATGTTCCTGCTTAACTCGCCCGAGGTCGAGATCATAGGCATCACCACGACCTATGGCAACTCGACTCGGGACCGGACCTATCGGGACGCCAGGCGGCTGCTCATGCGGGCGGGCCGGCCGGACATCCCTGTGATAAAGGGCGCCGGCTGGATGAGCCGCGAACTCGGGCGCGAGACCGACGCGAGCCGTTTCATCCGGGAGACCATCATGGCGCGGCAGGGGGAGCTGACCATGGTCACGCTGGGTCCGCTCACCAATCTCGCGGCCGCGCTCCACTCCGCGCCGTCGTTGCTGTGCCACGCTCAAGAGCTGGTCATGATGGGCGGACGGCTTAAAAGCGGCCTCACCGAGTTCAACTTCAGCGCTCACCCCGAGGCCACCGCCAAGGTCCTGGCCGTCTCCTGTCCCAAGTTCATCGCCACCCTCGACTTGTGCTTTCAAGTCGTGTTCACCGCCGAACATCTACGACGATGGGAGGGGAACCCCAACCTGGTGATCGCTCCTTGGCTGGGGGCAACTCGGAGGTGGCTCCGTCTGAACCGCATGGTCATGGGCGCTCTCTCGCTCCGCCACAAAGAGATTCCCACGGGCGGCTTCTTTCCCTGGGACGGCATCGCGGTGTCCTACCTGGTCAAGCCCGAACTGTTCGCCTTCATCCGCCATCGCTTGATGACCATGGACGGCAACAAGGTCATCCTTGAAGACCCGATCTCCGACGACGATCCCCGGGCGGTCCGGCTCCCCGAAAAAGTCAGCGCGTCAAGCTTCATGAAACTGTTCCTCGAGAGGATTGGTTCGCTCACCGTCACCGGACCCAATCTCTTATCGAGAAGGAGTTCAAATCATGAATGAGTTTCCAATTAAGAATCCTCAGCCGAACTTCGAGCAATTCCGGAAGATCCTTCGGGGGGAGGCCCAGGCGGAAAAGGTGCACCTCTCGGAGCTGCTGATTGACTTCGAGGTGATCGGGGCCATTTACGAACAATACTTCAAGAAAAAAATGATCCCCATCACCAGCGTGTTCACCAGGTGCGAGATCGGCAAACGCCTCCTGTACATGGCCTTGGGCCGAGGCCTGTTGCCTATGTGCGGCCGCGTCGAGCGGGAGTTCGTCAAGCAGGTGATCGAGTTCTATTACCGCATGGGCTATGACTACGTCCCGGACCTGGTGCCCGGTTTGTACGTGGTGTTCATGATGCGGCCTAAGTTCCGCGCGACTTCGGACACGGCGCAACTCAACCGCGGCACGCGGTCCTGGACCGAGGAAGGCAAAGGCGTGATCTCCTCCTGGGAGGACTTCAATAAGTTCCGCTGGAACTGGCTGCGGGTGAACTTGAGCCAGTGGTCGGAATTCTGGGTAAAAAATCTGCCGCCTGGAATGAAGGTCACCTTACAGGGGTCGCTCTATGAACTGGTGATGGAGTACCTGCTCGGCAATGAGGGCCTGTTCCTGATGCTCCACGACCAGCCCGATCTGGTGGAGGCGATTTTCAGCCGCCTGGGCGAAGTCGTGTACGACTATTACAAGCAGGCGGTGCAGTGCGAGGCGCTGGGAGCGATTTTCCACGGCGACGACATGGGCTATAAAGCCGGGACCATGATCAGGCCGGACGACCTGCGCAAGCTGCTCTTCCCCTGGTTGAAAAAATATTCCGAGTTGGCCCATTCCCACGGCAAGATGTTCTGGCTCCATTCCTGCGGGAACCTCCGCGCGATCTACGACGAGCTGATTGACGACGTCAAAATCGACGCCTATCACTCTTATCAAGACGGCATCCTGCCGGTTGCGGACTTTCAAAAGCAATACGGCGGCCGGGTCGCGTCCCTGGGCGGCGTGGACGTGGACAACCTCGCCCGCATGGAGGAGAAGCCGCTGCGCGAATACTGCCGCAAGATCCTGGACGATTGCGTTCCCAACGGCCGCTACGCCTTCGGCACCGGCAACTCGGTGCCCAACTACATCCCGGTGAAGAACTACCTCATCATGCTCGACGAAGCCAGGAGATGGGATGCATGATCCAGAAAAGAAGTTCAGAAGGGAGAGACAGAAGTGAAATCAATTAGAGAGCGTTTGCTCGACTCGGGGTTCCCTTCCAGCCGGGTGGCGAAAGCGGTCAGCTGGATTTTCAAGGTGCTCCTGTTTCCTGTGCCCTTGCGGATCGGTTGGCGGCTCTCGCTTATCCGGGAGGGCCAGGGGCCGAGGATCATCAATCTGTTCGCGGCGCCGTGGCTCGGCTCGACGAAGCGCGTGGTGATCCATCAGATCCTCGATGAGAAAGACTGGAGCTTCTGGATCTGCAATCTGTTCCAGATTCTGGCCGCGCAAAAAGCAAAACCTTCCCTGAACATGAATGATAAACGGAAGAGGAGAGAACAGCTCCGGAAGGTCGCGGGAGGCCGATACGGATACAAGATGCCCTCGCTTTTCGAGGCCATGCAAATCCTCCGCGAGATCAAGGGCGGGTTCCACATCAACATGACCGGGGCCGACGGCCGGGAGCATCATGGGTATCTGGTCTTCAACCATCTTTCGTCCCAGCCGCCCCATGACCTCCTCACTCTGGACATCTCCAAGCCGACCTTTGACCAGCTTCAGGACGGCCGCCTCGATTTTTCCACCGCCTTCATCCAGGGCAGCGTCAAGATTCATGGCAATCCCGAGCCGGTGGCGCAATTGGCCAGATTGAGCGGCCGGCCTGTTATTCCCACCTACAAGCCGAACGTTTATATTGACCGCACCGACCATCCCCTCGACAAGGGCTATTTACTTGATCTCCCGCTGACTCCGCTCACCGCGAGCTGCATCTTGAAAATAGATTCCATGGAGCAATACGGCGCGGATTTCACCTTCTCCGCCCGCGGCTACGATGTGTTCCGCACCCGCATCCTCAACATGCTCCACGCCTATGACACCTCACCGGGCGTCTCCTGGGAG
>CAIUDS010000105.1 GCA_903897985.1 uncultured delta proteobacterium | reverse complement strand
GGCCAGTTCCAAAGTGTAATAGACCGCGAACGACCCGGCCTTCATGGTCTCGATCGGCAGTTCGAGGTAATCAATGGGACTGGCCGGGGACGCGAAATGGAAAACCCAATCCAGCCGGCCTTTGATTTTGATCGGCTTGGCCGCGTCCCTTTTGATAAACTCGAACTTGGGGGATTTCTTCAACTCGACCAGATTATGGAGGTCGCCGGTGATCAAATTGTCCAGACAGACCACGGAATAGCCTTCTGCGATCAGCCGCTCGCACAAATGCGACCCGATAAAACCCGCGCCCCCGGTAACCAGCGCCCGCTTCATATATTTACCTCTCCTTCGTGGCGCGGACACTCCTGTCCGCGTTCCTTTTCATAATCTTCTCGAAATAATCCCCGCCCTGGCCATCATACGCCACCAGGGCGGGAAAGTCTTCCACCTCAAGCTCGTGGACCGCCTCGGCGCCCAAGTCCGGCCAAGCCGCCACTTTTGCCCGCTTGATCCGCTCGGACAAATACGCGCCCGCCCCGCCGATGGATACTAGATACAGCGCGTCGTAGCGCTGGAACAAGGCCTTGGCCTCTTTAGACCGCTCGCCCTTGCCCATAGTTGCCAGCACGCCCAGCCCCAGGATGGGCTCGAGGTATTTGTCCATCCGCGAACTGGTGGTCGGGCCGGCGCTCCCGATCACCCTCCCCGGCCGGGCCGGCGTGGGCCCGCAATAATAGATCACTTGTCCGAGCAATGACACCGGAAGCGCCTTGCCCGCGACCATGGTTTCCACCATCCGCCGGTGCGCCTGATCCCGCGCGGTGTAAATCACGCCCGAGAGCAAAACCCAATCCCCGGCCCGTAACGAAGCGATAACCTCCCGCCGCAAAGGCGTCTCGATTCTTTTCGCGTTTTTGAAGTTCATAGCGCGATGGCTCCGCCCCGGTGGGCCCAGCATTGGATATTAACCGCGACCGGCAGGCTGGCAATATGGCACGGAGCTTTTTCCGCGGCCACCGCCAGGCAGGTGAACTTTCCGCCCAGCCCGGCCGGCCCGATCCCAAGCCGGTTAACTTCGCGCAGGATTTCCCGCTCCAGCTTCGCCAGTTCCCGGTCCTTGCTCGGCAATCCGGCTGGCCGCGCCAAAGCCCGCTTGGCTAAAATTGCGCACAACTCGAGGTCGCCGCCGATGCCCAGCCCGATAAAAATCGGCGGACAGGCCTGCCCGCCCGCCTTCGTGACCGCCTCTCGAACAAATTTTTTGATCCCCTCCCGGCCGTCCGCGGGCGTGAGCATCCGGACCATGCTCTTGTTCTCCGAGCCCGCGCCCTTGAGCAGGAGGCGTAGCTTGATCCGGTTTCCTTTGACCAGTCGCAAATGCACGATCGCGGGCGCATTGTCCCCCGTGTTCTTCCGGCTCAGCGGGTCCGCCACCGATCGCCGCAGATAACCCTCAGCCGTGGCCGCGCGCAAGCCCTCATTGATCGCGTCCTCCAAATCGAAGTCCAGCCGCGCCTCCCGCCCCAACTCGACCAGAAAAACGCTCAAGCCGGTATCCTGGCAGATCGGAAGTTTTTTCGCCCGCGCGATTTTCAAATTTTCTCGGATGATCGCAAGCGCGATCCGGCCCTCGGCCGAAGTTTCCGACCGGGCCGCTTTTTCCAGCAGCCGCTCGACCGCGGGCTCGAGTTCAAAGCTCGCCTTGAGCACGAGCTTTTTCACGGCCTTGACCAGGGTTGCTTTTTTGATCGCGCGCCTCATGCTTTCAAGCTTTTATGCTTTTAAGCCTTTCCACCGAGGCCCGAACGCCCGCGCATGATTTCTCAAACAGTTGCTTTTCCGAAGCCGTGAGTTCGAGTTCCACCACCTGCTCCACCCCGTCCTTGCCCAGCACCGCGGGCACTCCCACGAAAATTCCCTTGACCCCGTATTCGCCGTTCAAGAACGCGGAGCAGGGCAGGAGCCGTTTTTCGTCGTTGCAGATCGCCTTGATCATCTCGAACGCGCCCGCGGCCGGCGAATAGAACGCGCTGGTCTTGAGCTTGGCCACCACCTCCGCCCCCGCGTTCTTGGTGCGTTCTACTATTTTATTCAAAACCTCCGGGGAGACGCGTCGTTCGACTTTCTCCCCCTGCCAAGTGGAGTAACTAAGGAGCGGGACCATTTCGTCGCCATGTCCTCCCAGCACCATGGCCTGCAAGTCCTTCACGCTTGCGCCCAGGGCCTCGGCCAGGAAATGGCGGAACCTTGCCGAGTCCAGCGCGCCGGCCATGCCCATCACCCGTTTCTGGTCGAACCCGGTGGTTTCCGCGGCCACCCAGGTCATGGTGTCGAGCGGGTTGCTGATCACGATCACAATCGCCGAGCCGGCATACCTCTTTATCGCATCGGCGCATTGCCCCACGATCTTCGCGTTGGTCTCGAGCAATTGCTCGCGAGTCATGCCCGGCTTCCGGGTGATCCCCGCGGTGATCACCGCCAGGTCCGCGTCCTGGATCAGCGCCGCGGCGGTCCCGCCCGCAACCTTCACATCTGAGCCGTAGATGGGCCGGGCCGCGCCCAAATCCAAGGCCTTGCCCTCGGCGATCCCCTCCGCGATGTCCACCAGGACCAGGTCCGCCAGCCCGGTGAAAACAATCAACTGCCCCAGGCTCGCGCCCACATTGCCCGCGCCGAAAATACCGATTTTCTTTCTCATCTCCGCCTCGACTTTGCTTCGGTAACCGGGGCGCAGGGATTTGTTCCCGCGCCCCGGATTCCGCTCTATTATTTATCGCCAACCAGAATTGTCAACAACGAGAACCGGGGGCATGGGCTCCGGCGGTTTTTACTCGCGCCCGCGTTTGGGAACTTTGCCCGTGGGGCCTGGTCTTTTATAAGTGGGGTGGCGGAATTTTATGGGCGGTTTTAGCAATTGCTCCCGATGCTGGTATAATAAATCAAAATTCGGGCAAAGGAGACAAAGATGAAAGCAGGTTTGCGGCGTTGGTTTTTTTGGGCGCTGACCCCGGCGTTGGTCATGGCTTTGCCGGGCTGCCATCGAAAGGTCACGCCCGAGCAGTGGGCGCAGGCCGCCAAAGTGAAAAAAGCGCTCACCGGCCATGCCGGGAGCATCACGGCGTTGACGATCAGTCCGGAGGGGAACCTCCTGGCCAGCGCGGATTCCAACGGCAAGCTATTGTTCTGGGACCTGAAAAATGGCGATGAGAAGAAGGACCCGGGATTGCGCAGTTCCGAGTTTTTTGCGCTGGCGTTTTCCAAGGACGGCAAATACCTGGCCGCGGCGGGCCGGGATCAAACCGTGTTTGTTTTGGACCCCGCGACCATGAAAGTGATTGGCAGTTCGCCGGCTCTGCCGGACCAGGTCCTGGCCCTAGCCTGGTCACCCTATGACACGCTGGCCGCAAGTTCGTGCAACCGGAAGGACCCCGCGGGTTTGTGCCTGGAGGGACAGATTGCGGTTTTCAAGGTTGCCGGCGCGGTTGCCCCGGTCATGAGCTGGCCTGCGCACCAGCAATACATAAAGGCCCTGGCCTTCAGCAAAGACGGCAAATACCTGGCCTCCGGCGGGATGGACAAAATGATTATGATCTGGAACCCGGACAACGGGAGCCAGCTCAAGACCTTCTCCGGCCATGAAAACCGGATCAACGAACTCCTGTTCTCCAGCGCGGACCCCAACCTCCTGTTCTCGGCCAGCCTCGACGACACCGTCCGGATCTGGGATGTCGCCTCGGGCAAGGAGTCAAACCTGCTCCACGGCCAGCAGGGAGAGGTCTATGCGATCGCGCTCAGCGCGGACGGCAAGACCCTTGCCTCGGGCGGCCAAGAGCCCAAGGTGGTGATCTGGAACCCGAAGACCGGCGAGAAGGCCGGGGAAGTGACCGGCCTGACCGGACAGGTCATGGCGCTCGCATTTAGCCCGGACGGGCAAACCCTCATCGCGGGTCTGGATGACGGCAGCGTGCTTTTGATCGGGCGCTGAGCCCTCAATCGTTATGGGTTACAAATTACAGATAACACATAAAAATAAAGGCGTGAAGCAACCAAGGCTTGGAAAGTGAATAAATGCGACACGGGTTGCGGGCTCATTCCCGCGGGCGGCGTTGTCGAAAAAAGCTGTTCGGACTTTCGTGCTTTAAGCTTTTCAGTTTTTAAGCATTCCCTCTGCGCGTTCCTGAAGGATGCCGTTCACATGGTCGAGGTCTTTTTCCACCCGCAGAGTCATCAGCAAATATAAAATTAACAGCGGGGCAAAAGCGGCCGCGGTAAGGACGAAGGCGCGGTCGTATCTTCCGCCCAGGGCCGCGGCGATCATGGGCGGGAGATACCAGGCGAGGGCGCGCGCGAGGTTGGACCAGATGCTCATGATCGCGGTGATGGTTCCGCGGTGCTCGGGCAAATTCACCTCCAGGCTCACGGTGGTGAGGCCCGGGCCGGAGGCGACCAGGAAGAAGTTGGCCAGGATCATGAGCGGAGCGAACCAGATCCATTTGAAGGGCAGGACCATGGCCGAGACCAGAAACACCGGCGCGAACGCGGCCAGGATCATCATGACCAAAGGCCGGCCCCGGCGTTTCCACTGAAAGGCGCGGTCGGTCCAGGCGCCGCCGAACGCGTTGCCAAAGGGCTGGCCCAGGAAGGCCAGGAACATCAATTGGGTGGCGATGAATTCGTTGAGCCCGTGGTTGCGCATGAGGAAAGTCACGAACCATACCACCAGGACCTGGGCGGGGAACTGAAACAGGAGCACGGCCATGAGCAGGATCAGGTTGGCCGGCTTGAGCAGCAGCATTTTTAAATCGGAAAAGCGGATGCGGTAATCGTATTCGGCCTTGCCCGCGCCCACCGAGTCCCGGAGCGCTTCGTCCTGCGCCCCGCGTCGGGGCTCCTCCACGAAGAAGAGCGCGGCCAGGAATAAAAACCCCACTCCGCCTCCCAGAAAATAGGTGACGCCCAGGCTCAGTTTCAAGAGCATGCACACCGAGGGCATGAGCAGGCCGATCGCGCCGCCGGCGACCCAGGACACGCCGGCCCAGCCGAAAGCCGCGCCGCGCTTCTCTCGCGGCACGGTATCCATCACCGCGCTCGTCGCGACCAGGCCGATCCCGCCCAGGCCGATCCCGCTCAAAAGTTTTACCGCGAAAAAAAATCCATAGGGCAGGCGCAGTTCCAAGCCGAGCCCGGCCGCGAGCATGCTCGCCGCGGCGATGCCCTGCGCGAGCTTGATCAACCGGACGCGCGCATGCCGGTCCGCCCAAAAACCCCAGGGCCCGGCCGCGAGCGCCATCACCAGGGTGGTGACCCCGAGCAGGACCCCGAAGGCGCGGTCGGTGACGCTGTAAAAAGCGGTGATCTTGACCACCAGCGCGGTTTCATAACTGATTCCGGCCCCGGCCGAGACGATGGCCGCGAGCAGCGCCAATAGCGCCCGCCGGTCTGATTTTTCCGTGTCTGATCCGGACTGCATGGTTTTGAGACTGCGACTTCTTCGCCTATGGGATTACTTCCCGAGGCATTTGTCAAGCCGCGGCGGCGCCGGCTCCTGCAGTCCAAAGCGTTTTCCGTTCAACTTGGCGGAATATATTATGAAAATAAAAACTGGGGGTGGGCAAGACCCTAGTCGTGCTTGACAAGAGCCCAAGGATATGTTTAATTTTGGGCGAGGTTGCGAGCATTAAGATTTATCCCACCGACTAATTCATAAAAGGAGGATGTAAAAATGAGCGAGGGGATTCCGAAGGGCGGAAGTTTTTTAATTGAGAAGGTAGGGAGCCGGAAGATTTTCACGCCGGAGGATTTCAACGATGAGCAGAAGGCCATGGCGGAAACCGCGAAGAAGTTCTGCGACAACGAGATCCTGCCCAAGCGGGAGCAGATAGACCACAAGGAACCGGGGCTGATGCCGAGCATCATCAAAAAGGCCGGCGAGGTGGGCCTGTTGATGGTGAGCATTCCGCAGGAATACGGCGGACTGGGGATGGACAAGAAAACCTTTGTTTTGGTCGGCGAGATGCTCGCGCCCGAGGCCAGCTCGTTCGTGAGCATGAGCGCGCACACCTGCATCGGAACGCAACCCACCATCTTCTTCGGGAACGAAGAGCAGAAGCAGAAATACCTGCCCAAACTCGCCACCGGCGAGATGATCGCGGCCTACTGCCTGACCGAGACCGGGGCCGGCTCCGACGCCATGGGCCTCAAGACCAAGGCCGTGCTCAGCCCGGACGGCAAGCATTATATCCTGAAAGGCGGCAAGCAGTTCATCACCAACGGCGCCATCGGCGACCTCTATACCGTGTTCGCCCATATTGACGGCGACCGCAAAAAAGCCGCGGCGTTCCTGGTCGAAAAAGGCACGCCCGGTTTTTCCTACGGCACCGAGGAAAAGAAGATGGGCATCAAGGGCAGCTCGACCACCTCGCTGACTTTCGAGGACTGCAAGGTCCCGGCCGAGAACCTGCTCGGCAAAATCGGAGAGGGCGGCAAGATCGCCTTCAGCGTGTTGGATCTGGGCCGGCTCCAGGTGGGCGGGGCCTGCGCCGGCGGGGCCAAGTGGCTCTTGAAGCAGACCGTTCAATATTGCAAAGACCGCGTCCAGTTCAAGAAACCGATCATCGAGTTCGGAATGGTCCAGCGTCTCCTCTCCGATTGCGCCATCCTGATTTACGCGATGGAAACCATTTCCTACCGATCGGCCGACCTCATTGACAAGGCCCTCGAGGCCATCCCCGCCGGAGACCCGGACACCCACGCCAAGAAGCTCGCCGCGATCGGCAATTACGCCTCGGAGTGCTCGGTGGTCAAGGTGTTCGGCTCGGAGGGCTTGAGCAAGGTCGCGGACATGTGTTTGCAGGCCTACGGCGGGTACGGCTTTACCGAGGAATATCCCGCGGAGAAGATTGCGCGCGACTGCCGGGTCAACCGGATTTTCGAGGGGACCAACGAAATCAACCGCCAGATCTTGATCGGGTCCATTGTCCGCTCCGCCGTGAAAAACGAGATCCCGCTGATGCAAGCCGTGGCCTCGACCATGAGCGACCTCAAAAAGAAGGCCATGCCCCAGCCGGAAAAAGGCCCGGTCGGAATGGCCATGGCCCTGACCGAGCAGTCCAAACGGCTCGCGCTTTACGCGATCAATGTGGCGTTCACGAAGCTCGGCCAACAGATGATGGACGAGCAGATCGTGGCCGAGATGCTCGCGGACATAATCATCGAGTGCTATTGCAGCGACTCGGCTTGCGGCCGGACCATCCAACTGGCGGCGGACAAGGGCGAAAAGAACGCCGAACTGGCCCTCCTGCTTAACAACCTCTGGTGCTTTGAGTCGCATCAAAGGGTCGCGGACCTGGCCCGCAGGCTGGTCGCCAATTTCTCCACCGAAGCCGAAATCGCCGGCCACATCGAAAACCTGATCCAGATGGCCAAGCCGGCCCTGTTCAACTTCGTCTCGGCCAAGCACCGGGTGGCCGAAATCCTGAACGCCCAGGGCGAATATAAAATCTAAAATTGTTTTCAAACCAAAAGCCGGCGCTGATTTTTCAGCGCCGGCTTTTTTATGAGATATGAGATTTGAAATCTGAGAT
>CAIUDS010000104.1 GCA_903897985.1 uncultured delta proteobacterium | reverse complement strand
GATCAGCATGAAGTCATCCCAGCGGTCGTCGAGGGCCTGTCTCATCTTCTTGAGCTCGTCCTTGGTGGGGAACAGGGTGAAGCCGCCTACCACCATCCTCATGCAGTGGACCTCGAACCCGGTAAGCATGAGCAGCATGTCGTTGGCCGTGCGTTTCAGCCGGAGCGCGGCCTTGACCACTTCCGGGGCGACCGCGACCAGGGGGATCACGCTTTTGGCCTTGAACAGGTCGGGCGCGACCAGGTAGGCGGTATGGAGGATGTGGCTTTCCAACTGCTCGGCGTCATCCACCAGGGTGCGCAGCCAGTAGGTCTGGTCGCTGATCTTGACCTTGAGCGCGTCCTCGGTGGCGCGGAGGCTGGTCAACTGGTGGGCATGGTTGCAGATCCCGCAGATGCGGGCGATGATCCAGTGCATTTCCCACCACTCGCGGCCCCGGGCGAAGGCCTCGAACAGTCTCGGGGATTCCGGGACTTCGAGTTTGCAGCCGGTGACTTTGCCGTCCTTCACCTCGGCCCAGATGTTGGCGTGGCCTTCCACCCGGGTGACATAATTTTCCCGAATTTCAAAAGTTTTTGTCGCCATTACTTTACTACCTCCGAATATCCATAGAATAGCCTATACCTGCGCAAGATATCCTGAACCGTGAGTCCGGCTTTGCTCAAGGTAATCTGGTCGGCCTCCAGGTGGGGGTTGGCGATCATTCCCCGGCAACCGGTGCAGGGCCACTGGCTGTTGGGGCAGCGCGAGTCGCACCCCGCGGCGGTGATGGGGCCGAGACAGATAGTGCCTTTGAGCATCAGGCACTCGTTCTCGTGGTATTTGCACTCGACGCAGACCGGGTAATTGGGGAGCGAGACCTTGGCCCCGGCCAGGACCTGCTTGACCACGGAGATGAACTCGAAGCGGTTGATCGGGCAGCCGGGAATGGCCAGGTCCACCTTGACCACTTCGTTCACCGCCAGCACCTTGGGCAAGACCTCGAAGTATTTCGCGTCGTCCCCATAGACCTCTTTCTTGGCTTCCTCGGTGTCCTGGAAGTTCCGGAGCTTGTTCAGCCCGCCGGTGTGGGCGCAGGCGCCCAGCGCCACCACCACCTTGGCCTGCTCGCGGATCGCCTTGATCCGCTTGACATCGTGGGGGGTGATGATCGAGCCCTCGATAAAAGCGATGTCGTAATCCTCGCCCCGGTCGCTGATGGCCTCGCGGAAGTTAACGATGTCCACCGCGCCGATAATGTCCAGCAGTTCCGGCTCGCAGTTGAGCACCATCAACTGGCATCCCTCACAGCAGGAGAAATCGAAAAACGCCACTTTTGGTTTAGCCATTACAACGCCTCCTTAATACTCTTGATCAGCGGATAGTTGAACACCGGGCCGTCCTGACAGCAGTAATAACCGTGGATCTGACAGTGCCCGCATTTGCCCAGCCCGCACTTCATTCTTCGTTCCAGTGACAGGTAGATATGGTCATCCTTCAAATTCTTGCTTTCGAGCGCCAGCAGGACGAACTTATACATGATGGGCGGTCCGCAGACGATGGCGACGGTCTTGTCCAAGTCCAGCTTGAGCGGCGGGACCAGGGTGGTGATCACGCCCACATGGCCTTTCCACTTATCATCCCCGCGGTCCACCGTCAGGCTCAGCTCCACATCCTTCTTGCCGGCTTTCCAGTCCCCGAATTCCGGGAAGTCGAAGATTTCCTTGGGCGAGCGCGCGCCGTAGAGCAGCATGATCCTGCCATAGTCCTTCCGGTTGTCCACCGAGAAATTGATGAAGCTCCGGAGCGGGACCATGCCGATGCCGCCGCCGATAAAGAGCAGGTCCTTGCCCTTGAGCGCGGCCGCGGGAAAGCCCTTCCCGAACGGCCCGCGGATGCCGAACTTGTCGCCTTCCTTCATCTGGTGCATCACTTCCGTGACCCGTCCCACTTTCCGCGCGCACAGGTCAAAGCCCTTGGCCGTGGGCGAACTGGAAATGGAAATCGGGGCCTCGCCGAACCCGAGCAGCGAGACTTCCACGAACTGTCCGGGCTGGTGCCCGAGTTCGGACCCGTCGTCAAACGCGAGTTGGAAGAATTTTTCCTGCTCGGTGAACGGGATTACCTTTTTGATGGTGGCATATTTCGGCAAATATTGACTTGCTTCCATTTTTTTTGCACCCTCCGCCATGTTTTATCTCCCTTTTATTAACTTTTTCTCCGAATCGTGCGAGTAGGGGCGACCGGCCGGTCAGATCGGAAGAGCACACGTCTGAACTCCAGTCACGAGATTCCATCTCGTAT
>CAIUDS010000103.1 GCA_903897985.1 uncultured delta proteobacterium | reverse complement strand
GCGACCAGGTTAAAGCCCCCGTTATTGGAGAATTGGATCACCGGGCCGCGTTCGGACAGGGATATATCCAGCCCGTCGTAGACCGTGAAATTGCCCAGTTCGGTCACCTGGCCGCCCGACTCCAGTTGGGCGGAAACCACCGCGGAGCCGGACCCGCCGCTGATCTCGACCTGGATAAAATATTTCTCCAGTCCCAGCATCGGCTGCAAGAACATGCTCCAGTTCTGCGACTCCAGGCCGGCGGCCGCGCCGCTCGAGAAAATGCCCCCGGAACTGGAGGCGGTTTCATTGCAGGAGAAAGCCATGAACAGGGAGATCAAAAACATCGTCCACAAACTCTTTTTCATTTTTCCGCTCCTCGCTTCCTTAAGCTTACTGGAAAAATACCTGGAAAGTCCCGTTAACCTGGCACTTGAAATCGCTCTTGAATCCCAGCCAGCCGCGGAAAGCGCCGGCAATGTTTGGCTGCGGCGGCGTGGTGGAGTCTCCCTGCCCCGGGCTGGGATTGATGAACCCGGAAAAGAGCGCGGTGCGATAATCGGTCTTGGCGGCATCCTCCAGCACAAAATACATGGCGACCCCGAGTTCCCGTCCGTTCAACTGGTAGGAATTGAAATAATCGTCTATCAGGGGCCGATTGGGGTCGGAATAAAAGCGGTCGGCTTTCTGGATCGGCGTGAAGGCGAATACTTGCCGGAAATTGTTCACGCCCCGGCAATTTTGCGCCTGCCCCACCATGATCATGTTCCAGCGTTTGTCCACCGGGAGGATCCCGTTTTGATTGATGGCCGCGATAAACTGTCCCTGCTCGCGGCAATCCTGCTTCTCCCCGGTAAAAGTCCCGATAATCGCGTCCCGCTCCTGCATGGCTCCGGACATGGTGGCAAAATAGCCGCCCTGGAAATTCTCATATATTTCCAGGAGCGCCCCGGAAATGTTGAACCCCGGCACACTGCCGAGCAGGCTGGCCAGTTGGTTGCTGGCCTGTTCCATCACCGAGCCGGTCAGCGGGAGCGATCTTCCGCCCACCACGCGGAAACTATAATTCCCCTGCAGCGGCCGGATCGCGTTGACCATGGCGTCTCCCTGTTGATACGCGGGCGTGCGGAGCTGCCAGCGCTGCAACGGCGGGGTCAGGTCGTTGTCCAACGCGCCGCTTTCAAAATCATAACGAAACCCCACGGTCCCGTTCACCTTTTCCCGGACTTTATCCAGCCAGGCGATGGCGTTGAAATTGGCCATGCTGAAAATGAAATCTATCCGGGCGTCGCGGCCCTGGGCCTGGAAGGAGGAGCAGACGGTTTCGGCATCCTGGGCAAAATTCGATCCCGCCTTGCTCTCGAGCAGCGCGAAGCGGTGGACATCCGCCAGCCGCACCCGGAAATTATTGGCTTGGTCCGCGCCGCGCAGCTTGCGCTTATAGCAAATCTGGATGCGGTCCCCCGGCTGATGTCCGACCAGGAACAGCGAAAGCACGGTCGGTTCGGGCACGGTCCCGCTGAGATTGGCGTCGGTCTGGTCAACCGAAACCTGGTCCAACTCGAATTCCTCCGTGCCGCTGCCCACTTTTACATTGTAGGGAATCGGCACAAAACTATTGTAAAGCCCGTCCGGGCAGAACCCGCTGGTGCAGGTGAAAGTTCCGCTCACGGTCAAGACCGCGAGCGATTTATTCGCCGGATGCGGCTCCGGGGCATAGACCACTCCGTTCGCCACCACAATGTTCCAGCGGTCGCCCGCGACCAGACTCAGCGGCCCGCTCACGCTGTCCGAGAAAGTCACATCCAGGCCGCAAGCCCCCAGCGTAATCGGAACCCCTGTATTCACGGTGTCCGGTCCGGAATCGTCCGCCTGGTTGCTATAGGCCTTGATCTTGGCCGCGCCGGTCACGCCGCCCTGGATCACTTCGATCAGGTAGTTGCGCATATTGGGGTTGCCCTGGAACACGGTCAAATCCCAGAGGCCCCCGAGTTGGATGGGTTGATCGGGTTGCGCGGCTTGCTGACACGAGAAAATCAGGGCCAGCGGCATTAAGCATAGCCAGAAATTCCTTTTATATCGGTTCATGGCAGACTTATTCCCAGGCTTTGAAGCATCCCCAGGTCCACTCCGCTCGGGAGCATGCTGCTCAGGCTGCCCATGTTCATGCCCCCGGCCATCGAGCCCAGACCTCCGGCGGAAAGGGAAGGCATGCTGATGGAGGGGATGCTGAAAGATGATATCCCGCCGCTCTCCAGATACCCTTGCTCGGCTCTTTTGATTCTCCCGATGGCGTTATTGTACTCAATCAACGCCGAAATTTCATTCTTTTCCGCCTCTTTCAATTGCTGTTCCTGGTCCAAAAGCTGGAACTGCGTGCTCATTCCGAGCTCAAACTTCCGCTTCTCGATCGCATAGCTCTTTTCCGACAACTCCCGCGCCAGCTTGCTCGCCTGCCAGGCCTTGTACGCGCTCTCGAAATCCGCGATCAGGCTGTCCAGGCTGAACCGGATGATCCGGCGCTGTTGCGAAAGGTTCAACTCCGACTTCTGGTAATTATAGTCCGCAATCCGCACCTGGCTCCGCGCCGCGCGGTTCCCGAGCGGAATCCGGAAATTCAGGCCCGCATTCCAACTCAGGTTATTCCCTTCAAAAAGCCGGTTCACCGCGTCGAAATAATCCCCCTCCGAACTGCTCGGCGCGGAAGTATAGGTGGTGTATTCCAGCATGTAGGGCTGCGGGCTCGGGAACGGATTCGGGATCACAAACCCGGTCGGGAGCGTCAGGGTCGAGGTAGTGGAAGTGCCGGCCAGTCCGGTCAGATCCACCCCGCCGGAAAAGTCCAGTTGCGGGTAGAGCTGATTCCGGGTCTGGTTGTTCGAGATCTTCATGTTGTCCAGGTTCAGGTATGACCGGTCCAGGCTGTAGTTCTTCAGCATGGCCGTTTCCACAAACTGCCCCTGGTCAAAGCGGTATTCCTGGACCGTGGGCGAGTCGGTCGGGATGATATTCGCCTCCAACAACTCCTCTTCCGTCTCGAAATACAAGAGCTGTTTCAGGTTGTTCTGCGCCAGCCGCAGCGACGATTCCCCCCGCAGCAGGCTCGCCCGCACGCTCTCGAGGTTGGCCTGGCTCTGCAACAAACTCACCTGCGGGCTGATCCCGGCCTTGACCTGAGCCTCGGTCAG
>CAIUDS010000102.1 GCA_903897985.1 uncultured delta proteobacterium | reverse complement strand
GGCATTGAAAGGTAGAACCAACCTCGGTGGCATCGAAAGCAAAAACAACCTCGGCTTTGCTTGGGTCCGAGGGCACGGATATGAGATTGGTTTGGGGGGGGGTGAGATCAATAGACCAACCATAGGATACATACGAAAATTCAGGATTCCCCGCCGCATCGGTGGCCAGAAGCTTGAGCATATGACTGCCGTTGGCAAGTCCGAAATAATCCTTGGGAGAAACGCAGGCGGACCAGGCTTGGGTGTCCAATTTGCATTCAAAAGTGCAGTTCGCTTCCGAGCAGGTAAAAGAGAAGGAAGCCGAAGTTTCAGTGGTACGATACGGGGGGCCTGAAAGGAATAAGGTGTGGGGAGCGACGGTGTCAATGGCCCAATTATAATTGGCCGGGGTTGGATCAAGATTGCCCGCGAGATCCTTCGCCCGGACGGAAAATTGATGATTGCCGTCGGGAAGGGATGGCAGCGCCGCAGGATCATACCTGCCTCCGGTATTCGGTCCGCCGCCCCAGACGATCATCTCGGTTCCGGTCCAGACCGCGGTATGATAGGCTCGTGCTGAAGGGGCATTAAGGATCGAGGTTGCCGCCCAGGAATCAGCGTTGGGATCATAGTTGCCGCCGGTGTTCAGGGATCCGCCACAAAATCCTCCCCAAACGATCATCTTGGCGCCGGTCCAGACCGATGTGTGCGCATATCTTGCGCATGGCGAAGATGAAGTTGTGGTTGCCGTCCAGGTATTTGCGTCAGGATCATATTTGCTGCCGGTATTAAAAGGACAAGAGCGATCCCATCCACCCCAGACGATCATCTGGGTTCCAGTCCAGATCGCGGTATGCAAATTTCTGGCCGTTGGCGCGTTGCTGAGCGAAGTTGCGGTCCAGGAATCATCGCTCGGGTTATATAAGCCCCCGGTATTTAGATTGGACGTACCGTATCCGCCCCAGACAATCATTTTTGCCCCAGTCCATATCGCGGTATGCCAGATCCTTGCTGAAGGGGCGTTGGCGGTGGAAATCGCAGACCAGGAATTATTGCCCGGGTTATAACTGCCTCCCGTATTGAAATAGGTGGAACCATCTCTCCCGCCCCAGGCGATCATTCTGGCTCCAGTCCAGACTGCTGTCGGGTATTCTCTTGCCGATGGAGCATTAGCGGTTGAAGTTGCCGTCCAGGAATTGGTGCTGGGGTCGTACACACCACCCGTATTTTGATAAAGAGGACTGTATCCGCCCCAGACAATCATTTTGGTTCCAGTCCAGACGGTGGTGTGGTTTTGTCTTTCAACCGGGACATTGGTGGTTGAGGTGGAAGTCCAACTGTCGGTAGCCGGGTTATATCTGCTGCCGGTGTTCAAATAGGGAGAGCTGGCCCCTCCCCAAACGATCATCTCCGTGCCGGTCCATATTGCGGTGTGATAAGCCCGTGCGGAGGGAGCATTGGCTGTGGAAGTAGCCTGCCAGAGGGAATAAATTTTCGGTGAAAAACACGAAGCCCATCCGGCGGAATCCAGGTCACATTCAAAAGTGCAAGGCGGCTCGGTGCAGGTGAATGCAAAGGTCGGGTTGGGGGTATTGGAAGGGTTAGGCGGATTCGCGGTGATGACGGTATTCGGCCAGGGATTTGGTATCAGGGTTAGGGTGATTGGGGATCCGGAAAGGCGAGTGGGGTTTCGCTCGGAGGCTACCCCGGCTTCCGTATCCGATGGGACATGGACATCAACCAGGATGGTCTGTCCCGCGCTGCAGGTCTCCGGGGCAAATAGCTTTACCCGCGCCCAGCCCCCATCATCCGGTTCTCCCGTGTATTCGTAAGCCTCATTGGCTAGGACATAATTCTTTCCGTCTAGCACATTCCGACCATAAATCTGCGCGCCCACGCAGTCTCCGCCGACAATTTCAAAGTCCATTCCCCATCCGGGCCGCAGCCAGTTGAAACCAGACTGGCCCCGCGCGCCAAGAGTCACAGACTCTCCCGGGGTCACGGTGACCGTTGCGGTTTCATTCTCGAGCAGTGTGGGATTGCCGGTGAGGTCGCCGTAATCGCCCGCCAGCCAGCTCTTCAAAATGGAGAGGTCCGGCCCGTCAATATCGCCATTGCCGCTTACATCCTGCCAGTATTTGGACCGGGCTTGGTTGTTGGGCTCAATTGTCGGATAGCTGACCGCCATCCCTCCCAAGAGATCCTTAAGTTGGCTCACATCCGGGCCGTCAATCGAGGCATTGCCGGAATCGCCCCAGTAGTTGGCGCCGGACAAGGT
>CAIUDS010000101.1 GCA_903897985.1 uncultured delta proteobacterium | reverse complement strand
GGGGTGAGGGTCAGGTCAATCATTTTCGAGTAGTCCGCATGGATGTGCCACGGCTTCATCCAATCGTTCGGGTCATATTCCCAGGTCAGGTCTTCCATCACCTTGTGCAGCCGGCCGTTAAAGCAGATGCCGTTCTCGTTGCTGCCGGTGCCGGTGGTCCATTTCGCGCCCATGTTCACGCCGATCATGTCGCTGCCCTGCTTGCCGCTCACCACACCCCAGTTCCAGTAACTGCGATAGGGCCACATGCCCCTTCCGAAATCCTGCACGCCGTGGCATTCCTCCGGCTTCATCAAATATTTCTTCCCGCCCCAGACGACCTCGCCTTCGCACGGCAGCGTGTTGTGCTTGGAGTTCATCTGGAACCGCTCGTTCGACCACGGCGCCACAATGTTCAAGGTCTCATGACCCTTGGGTTTTTGAATGATGAAGTCCGCGGCCAGCGGCTTGCCCTTCACATTTTTGCAGGAATATACGACATGGATGTGATCGCCCTGGTGGTCAAAGCTATATTTCATCAGCCCGCTTTCAAAGCTCACGCTCTTTTCGACTTCCTCCGGCAACTTGAGCCCGCCCCGCTTGAGCGAGATTGCGGTCGGGTTTTCCTTCGCCGCGAAATCTATCAGCGACACCGCGCAGAAGCTGGCAAAGTCAATGTCCGAGAGTGTGATTGAAAAGCTGAAATCCGGGCTGATCCAGTTCCAGAAATTCCACCGCTTCTTCCGCGGCCAGTGGTCCTTCAAATTCGCCCGAACCAGCGGAACCCGCGACCAGCCCTTCGCCGCCGGGTTGAGCAGACCGCGGTTATCGCAAAGCAGGACCGGCTCGGTCAGCTCCCGCTCCAGATAGTGCGACACATAGTTTCCGCTCTCCATCTTCGCCTTCACAATCGGCATGTAATCCGGCGCTATCTTCCTCGCCATCGCTCTCCCTCCCACCGCCATCCCGGCGACTCCCATCGCCGAGGCCTCGATAAACTCGCGTCTTTTCATTTCCACCTCCAATTTCAAAAGTCGGTTTCAAAATAGCACAAGCCGGGGTCGTTTGAAAACCCCGGCTTGTCCATCAAACCCGCTTACCGTTGCATCACGAAAAATTCGTATCCGTAGCTACCGAAGTATTTACGGAAGATTTCGATCTGCTTCTCCATGGTTTCCACGAACGCCAGTTTTTCCGCAACGGTTGACGGTTGTCCGCGCAGTTCCCGGAGCCGGTTTTCCAACGGTTGGTAGAATTGCTCCCACCAACTCGAGCGCGGCAACGGGAAGTGTCCCAGGACTTTGTAGCCGCAGTCGGCGATCAAGCGCAGGTTGTCGTCCACGCTTTTTATCGCCGGGTACTCCTGCATAAAATAGTCCCGGCACTCCCCGGGCGGATCGGGCTTTAGCCAGCAGAGCTCGGTGACCGCAAGCTGTCCACCGGGCGCCAGCAAGCGGTGGCAAACTGCCAGCCCATCGCTAAAACCCATTAGATTTAAGGCGCCCTCGGACCAGATCAGGTCAAACGACCCTTCCGCAAATTGCACCTCGCGCATGTCGCCGAATTGAATCCGGATTCGCTTGGAAACCCCCGCGAATTCGGCGCGGCGCTTTAGCTCGTCCAGGTATGGTTGATAGTTGTCCACGGCCAGGATGTCGCCGCGGACATGTTTTACCAAGTGAAGGGTCTGGGCGCCGTTTCCGCAGCCCAAATCCAGGATCCGGAGTTGCTCGGAAGCTCCGTTTACGGGACGGCCGGCAAGCGCGAGGCCGAGCGCTTTTTGAGTGGAAAGTTCATCGCCCGGACCCAGCCGCGGCAAGGAAGCGTCGAAGACCCAATGGATACGTTTTAAAAAATCCTGCTCGTTCATGTTCGGTTCCTCCGGCGTGAGCATGCCTTTGAACCGGCGTACTCACGCAATTGATCGGGTTATGGTTTTAAAGAGATTAGCGACACTCGCTTCCTCCGCGCAAAGCGGGGAGAACGATCTCCAAGGCTTTGCCGCTTGAGAAGAAGCGGATTCGATCAGGCGACAAGTTTCATGTAACCACATCATAGCCATTCCGCGAGAGTTTTCAAGTTCGATT
>CAIUDS010000100.1 GCA_903897985.1 uncultured delta proteobacterium | reverse complement strand
CTTTTCCTTCAGCTCCTCTCGTTTCATGCCGCCTTTCCTCCTGAACCCAATCCCCGTTTCCACGAGGACAAGTTTAACCCAATTCCGTGTCCAATAAAACCGGTGGCAATTCAGTCTTAACTGGAACCGAAGCCCTGTCCCTAATTTCACTGACCCCAATTTCGCCCAGCGCTATTTCTCTTTGCAGAATTAAAGGATGGTAGAAAATGCTTCGGCAAAAGCCGGAGCGGCTCTAATCAACTTGAGCGCGCCCGCGTGATCGCCACCGGCGGCCTGGCCGGGCTGATCGCCCAGGGCGCCAAGGCCATCGAGGAAGTGGACGAGAACCTGACCCTCGAGGGCCTGCGCATTATTTACGAGTTGAACCGGGAACCGGATAAATCCCTCAAGCCCAAAAAACCCTGATCCCTTTCACCGCCGAGACGCAGAGAATTTTATTATGGGTCCAGGGGTGCGCCCCTGGGACACTGGTGTCCTGGATTGATGAATGGAACAAGGAATCCCAAGCGCCCCCTCCGACCGCGCCCAAGCCCAAAGACCCGGCCCCCGAAGCCTAATTAAGCATTGACCGCTTCTGTCATTAAATGCTGCTATACTATCCGGCGCTTTGACTTGGTATTGGGATTCAATATAATTTTAGCGAGGGAGTTCAAGCAAAGTATATGCCTGAAAATGGAAAGCTCGCGGTCCCCGCGCAAACTCTCAAATCGGTTGAAGAGCTGGTCGAGAAATTCGCGCGCAACCAGGACCAGTACCGGAACCCGGCCTATAAGGAAGACCAATGCCGCATCGAGTTCATCAACCCGCTCTTTTCCTCGCTCGGTTGGGACATCGAAAACCGGCAGGGCGCCGCCGAGCAATACAAGGAAGTCATCCACGAGGATTCCCTCAACATCTCCGGCATGACCAAGGCCCCGGACTATTCCTTCCGCATCGGCAAAGACCGCAAATTTTTCCTCGAAGCCAAAAAGCCCGCCCTCAACCTCAAGACCGACCCCGCCCCGGCCTACCAGCTCCGCCGCTATGCCTGGAGCGCCAAGCTCTCCTTGAGTGTGCTGACCGACTTCGCCGAGTTCGCGGCCTATGACTGCCGGATCAAGCCCGGCGAAAAAGACAAGGCCGACACCGCCCGGGTGGAATACCTCACCTTTGACAAATACCTCGACCGCCTCGACTGGCTCTACGGCTCGTTTTCAAAAGAAGCCGTGATTAAGGGCAACTTCGACCGGCTGGTGGAATCCAGCCGGGGCAAGCGCGGAACCGGCGAAGTGGACGCCGAATTCCTCAAAGACATCGAGGGCTGGCGCAACAGCCTGGCCAAAAATATCGCCGCGCGAAACCAACAGCTCGATATTCACGCCCTCAACGACGCGGTCCAGCGCACCATTGACCGGATCGTGTTCCTGCGCATCGCCGAGGACCGCGGCATCGAGCATTACCAGCAATTGCAAGGGCTGATCAACGGGGCCAACATTTACAAGCGGCTCTGCAATGTGTTCTACCAGGCCGAGCAAAAATACAACTCCGGCCTGTTCGATTTCAAAAAGGACAAGTTCTCGCTCGACCTGAAGATTGACGACAAAGTCATCTTCGACATCATCGAGAGCCTGTATTACCCCAAAAGCCCCTACGAGTTCTCGGTGCTCGCGGCGGAAATCCTGGGCAACATCTACGAGCAGTTCTTGGGCAAGGTCATCCGGCTCACCGCCGGGCACCAGGCCAAGGTCGAGGAGAAACCGGAGGTCAAAAAGGCGGGTGGGGTTTACTACACGCCCAAGTATATTGTTGACTATATTGTCAAGAATACAGTTGGCAAATTAATTGTAGGGGCAGGGCTTGCCCTGCCCGATACAAATTTAAATGTAGGGGCGAGGCTTGCCTCGCCCAATGCAGATTCCAATGGAAAAAGGGCGCCGCAAGCAGCGCCCCTACAGCCAAAACAAATCTCCAACCTCAAAATCCTCGACCCCGCCTGCGGCTCCGGCTCCTTCCTCCTCGGAGCTTACCAATACCTGCTCGACTATCACCAGAAATGGTATGCCGAGAACCAAGTCGAGAAAAACCTCAAGGAAGGCAAAATTTATCAAGGACCCAAGGGACAATACCTCCTGTCCACCAAAGAGAAGAGGAGAATCCTCCTCAACAATATCTTTGGCGTGGACATTGACCCCCAAGCCGTCGAAGTCACCAAGCTTTCCCTGCTCCTCAAAGTCCTCGAAAACGAGTCCGAAGACTCCCTTTCCAAACAACTCAAATTCTTGCACGAGCAAGCCCTGCCCGACCTGGATTCCAACATCAAGTGCGGCAACTCCCTGATCGGCACCGACTTCTACCAGAAGGGACAGGGCGGTCTGTTTGATGATGAGACAAAATACAAAATCAATGCCTTCGACTGGCAAACTGAGTTTCCTCTAATCTTCAAGAATGGCGGGTTTGATGCGGTTATCGGAAATCCACCATATGTTGCACATGAGCTATCAGATGGAGAGATAGAACATTTCAAAGTTTCCTATGAAGATATCATGAGTGGAAGAACAAATCTTTATGCAATTTTTTTGAGAAAAGCTGCTGATTTGCTAAAACCTTCTGGAATAATAGGATTTATAAATCCCAAAAGTTTCATAACGGATAAATACTTTCAACAACTAAGAAACTTTATTGGCAAAACCTATTCGATAGAGCATATCCTTAATATAAGAGATAGGAGAAGCACCTTTGAAAATGTGTTGCAAGCAGTTGTTATTCTTATCATGAAGAGAACCCCAGCCTCAAAGAATACTATAGTAAAAATTGCAGAAGTTGAAAAAGCAAATGACATTGTTTATGGCAAAATACAGTCTTGTGAAGTCCCATGGCATAAGTTCAAGATCGGAGATGAAGATGAAAATGTCTTTATCATAGCGACCTCAAAAAGCGAATACGAAATAGTTGAAAAGATGGGCAATAATGCGATCTTGCTTTCGAAGTTGTCTGAGGGAGCAAAAACCGGGTCGGTGCAATGGGACCTTTTCAAAAATCGGTTTAGCAAGAAGAGCGATAAGGGAGTTTTGCGCTTAATTTGGGCTGAAAACATCCAGAGATACTATCTTTCTGATTCAAAGCGCAGGTCGCCAATGGAATGGATAATGCCTGGGAAGGAACTAGAGAAAGAGCCACTAAAAGAAGGAATATACATTTGCACTCAAAGAGTTACAGCCGATGAACAGCCTCGCAGAATTATCGCCAGCATCATCCAAATTCCAGATGATTTCAGGGCTTGTTTTTTTGAAAATCATACAAACATTATAAGGTTTGATAAGGGAAAGAAG
>CAIUDS010000099.1 GCA_903897985.1 uncultured delta proteobacterium | reverse complement strand
GGGCGAAATCGTCGCTTTGGTCAATCATGGCCGAGAGCAGGCCCGGGTCAATGAGCTTGCTCTTGGGCTGGAGCCGGCTCTGGACCGGGATGGTGCGGATGATCGGGACCTTGCCGGTCTCGTTGTATTTGCGGGGGAACCCGGTGGCATAGAGATCGTTGATGAGATATGCGAACTCGCGGTGCCATTCGGTGTCAACGCCGTTCCAGAGTGAATACTCGAAGATGCCCGGGATCAGGGGGATGAGCGCATAGCCCTCGCCCAGTTTCAGGATCACCCGCTTTGCGGACATGGCCTCGAGCAGCGGTTTCACTTCCGCGACCGGACGGCCCGCCTTCTTCGCGATCTTCTCCGCGGGCTTGGGACGATAGAACGGAAGATGCCTGGCCACCTCGGCCTCGGCCGCGGTGAACAAATGCCCCACCACCTTGAGCGACTTCTCGCTCAGGGGCGGCCCGAGCAAAAAGTCCGAACCGAAGATTCGGGTCAATTCCAGGATCGCCGGATGCGCATTGAAATTCTCGGCCATGTTTTATCCTCCCAAATTTACCTTAACACACTCTCCCGGCTTTTGCCAAGAAACCCGCCTGAGTCCTGGATTCCCGGTCCATTCAATTTAATATTGAACTGGGTCCCCGATTCATATCGGGGAGGAATGACGGTTTCGGTGCCATTCTTGCGAAAGCTTATCCTCGACCTGATCGGAGACGGGAATCCAATCAGCATGTCGTTCCCGCGAAAGCGGGAACCCAGGTTCGTCCCCGTGAAAGCTTGTCCTCGACCTGATCGGAGACGGGAATCCAACCACGATGTCATTCCCGCTTTTTGACTTTCCGCCCGGATTATGGCCAGATAGGGCGTTGCCGACTTTCAGGTTTGCGACGGGAAATGGAAGTGAACTCAGGAGTCTATTGGTGAAAAAACCGCGCGGATTTTATGGCTGGAAGGTGGTGGTTTCCGCTTTCATGGGCAACTTCATGGCCACCGGCACGGGCTTTTACAGCTTTAATGCCTGGCTGGTGCCGATCTGCATGGCCCACGGCTGGAGCCGGACCGACATCAATATCGCGCCGACCCTGGGGGTGATGATCGGCCTGATCACCCAGGTGCTCTATGGCAGGATCCTCAGAAAACGCGGCGCCCGGCCGATCATGATGTTAGGCGCCCTGGTTTCCGGCATAAGTTTTGCCCTGATGGGAATGACCGATAAACTCTGGCTCTTTTATGTTTTTACCGGCCTGCTTTTCATCAGCAACGGCGCCTTCAACGGGGTCGTGCCCAATACCGCGGTTTCATATTGGTTCGAGAAGAAGCGGGGCAAGGCCATGGGGGTTGCCGCCACCGGCATCTCCATTTCCGGAGTCCTGATCCCGCCCCTGGCCATGCTGCTGCTCGACCGATTCGGGCTTCCGACCATGTTCATGACCATCGGCCTTTTGACCTGGGTCCTGGTTATTTCTTCCGCGGCCTGGTTCATGAAAAAAAGGCCGGAAGATTACGGTATGTTCCCCGATGGGATCGCGCCGGAACCAGGTTCCCAAGGGGAAAACCCGGAACCCGGAACCTTGCCGACCGGACATCCGCCGCTGGCATATTTTCTAAAAAGCCCCGCGTTCTGGATGATCGGGCTGTCCTTCGGCCTGGCCATGATGGGCGTGGTGGGCGTGATGATCCAACTCAAGCCCAGGTTTTCCGACATCGGTTTTTCCGACCGCACCGCCATGGCCCTGACCGTGCTTACCGCCTTGCTCGGGGCCGGGGGCAAGTATGGATGGGGAAGACTCTGCGACAGCGTTGATGAGCGCAAGGTGGTCGCCTGGTCTATCCTGTTCCAGATCGCCGGCCTGGCCATTCTCATATCCTCCAAAGCCCTGATCCCGCTCTTCGTATTCATCCTCTTGTTCGGCCTCGGCATGGGCGGAGTCATGAGCACCTTCCCCATCGTGGTCGCCGGCTTCTTCGGCCGAAACGACTTCCCCAAGGTTTATGGTTACAGCTCCCTGTTCCTCCTGCTCCAGTGCGGCGGATATATCCTCATGGGACGCAGCTTCGACCTCACCGGCTCCTATAACACCGCCTACATTTCCTTCATCGCCATGAACATCATCGCCATCATCCTCATCCTGCTCGCAAAGAAACCCAAAGCCATCTAACCGGGTGTTGAAAAAGTCCCTTTTGAGCAAAAAGCCTCAAGAATTGTCTCCCCTCCCGTGCCTATCCCGCCGAAGGCAGGAAGGGGAGGGGAAATGCTTTTTATTACTCTTGCTGAAGAGAGACTTTTTCAACAACCTGTT
>CAIUDS010000098.1 GCA_903897985.1 uncultured delta proteobacterium | reverse complement strand
TTCGCCGCCGGGAGCGGCGGCAGCTTTTTTCCGGGCCGAGCGGAGGTAATAGAGGTAGAGCAGGCCGGAGTATTCGGTGAACCGGGCCTCGGAGTTGTGGAGTTTTTCGAGGGCGCGGGAGCGGGCGGGTCTTTGGGGAACGGTTGGAGGCGGGACCGGGCCTTCCGACAGTTTAAGGCAAACATTTGACCTTTTCCAATTTATGCCTTAGATTATTGACATTGAATACATGGTTGGGCGCAAATTGGAGGCTATCCCATGAAGGCCGATAAAAAGATAAAAAAAACCATGGTGGGGATCGAGTTGGTCCGGCGGCTGGCCGAAGAAGGCGACCGGATCTTCACGGTCGCGCGCACGCGGGAGCTGGCATCGAAATTGGGGTTAAGGCAAGGGTACCTATTGGAAGCCCTTCACCACCTTCATAATAATGGCTGGATTATTCCGATCCATCGGGGCCTGTATCGTCTCTCCTCCTCGGTCCCCGGGATTTCGCCGGTGCACGAGTTTGAACTCGCCATGTCCCTGGTCAAGCCCGCGGCCATCAGCCACTGGTCGGCGCTGCATTATCACGGGCTGACCGAGCAGATTCCGCGGCGGGTGTTCGTGCTCACAACCACCGAGGTCTCGGTTCCCCGCGTCCGGGGGAAAAAAGGCCGGCCCGCAACCGGCGGTTACCCGGTCGGGGACACGGTTTTTCAATTTATCCAGGTCACGCCCGGCCGCTACTTCGGGATCGAGAAGGTTTGGGTGGGCGAGGCCCGGGTCATGATGACGGATCCGGAGCGGACGCTTTTAGACGGTCTCGCCCGGCCCAGGTATTGCGGAGATTTTGCCGAGGTGCTCCATGCCTTGGAGGCGCGCGGCCGGAAGCTGGACCTTAAGCGCATCATCTCCTATGCGCTCCGGCTGGATGCAACCGTTGCCAAGCGTCTGGGGTGGGCGCTTGAACATCAGGGCATTGATCGCAAGCGTCTGAGCCCCCTGCTCAAGGCGCCGGTGCGGGGGTTTCGCCGGCTCGACCCGAGCGGTCCCGGGCGGGGACCGCGTAACCGCGATTGGATGGTCCGGGAGAACCTGGCCGGGAATCCCGCCCGATGAAGCCTCTCCGCAACCGGCTGCTCCAGGCGCGGAAACGCCTGCAAATTCCCTGGGAAACGCTGGAGCGGGATTATGTCCTCTCCTGGGTCCTGGCCGGGATCGGCCGGATGAAGGAACTGGATCAAACCCTGATCCTGAAGGGCGGCACCGCGCTCAAAAAATGTTACTTCGGAGACTATCGTTTCTCGGAGGACCTGGATTTTTCCGCGGTCGGCGCCGCGGGGAGATGCGATGGAGAAAGCGATCCGGGAATCGTGCCATGCGGCGGCAAGCCTGCTCAACGAGTATGCTCCGGTGGAGATTTCTTGCGAGCGCTATGCCGAGCGCGAGCCTCACCCCACGGGGCAAGACGCCTTCACCGTTCGCGCGCGGCTGCCCTGGCAGAGGACCGCGCAAACAAGGTTGATGATTGAGATCACCCGGGATGAGAAGATCCTGAAACCCGCGCGGAGGCGCTCCATAATCCATGGCTACGGCGAGCCGCTTCATGCCGGGGTAAGAGTTTACGCGCTCGAGGAGATCGTGGCCGAGAAGCTTAGGGCCATCCTTCAGCAGGCCGAAGCCCTGGAAAAGCGGGGCTGGGCGCGCAACCGGGCCCGGGATTACTATGACCTTTGGCGGATCCTGAGTTCCTTCGGCAAGAAACTGGACCTCTCCGGGTTCACCGCTTTCCTGCATGACAAGTGCGCCGTGAGAAGCGTCTCCTTCCGAGGTCCGGAAGATTTCTTCCCGCCCGCCATACTCGCCCAAGTCCGGAGCACATGGGAACAGAGCCTGGGCCCGCTCGTGCCGGGTCTCCCTTCCTTCACCACCGTGGTCGGAGAATTGCAGCCGCAAATCCTCCGGCTCCTCGCGCAAAAGGAATCCCGGTAGAACCGGACCCGGTTTGCCCTGGGGCTATTGGCTCTCGGCCGCGGGCGCAGCTTTTTTCCGGGCCGAGCGGAGGTAATAGAGGTAGAGCAGGCCGGAGTATTCGGTGAACCGGGCCTCGGAGTTGTGGAGTTTTTCGAGGGCGCGGGAGCGGGCGGGTCTTGCGGACAGGAGCAGTTTTTTCTTTTGCAGGGGTTTTTGTTTGTAGGTATAACCGATCGAGTTGAAGTTTTCATTGAGGATCAGGGCCGGGGCCTGGGTCTTGAGCAGTTCGAGAAATTTGGCCATGCCCAGGAGTCGGGCGTGGAACTCGGGTCCGAACAGGGGCGAGAAATCAAACCGGCTTTCGATCACCCGGAGCGCGCGGTGATCGTCCCGGGCGTAGAGATCGAACAGCTCGAACTCGGTGGCGGCTCCCGAGACCAAAGCTCCCTCTTCCAGGTTCACGCTTTTGCGGGTCAGCCTCCGCTCGATCAGCCGGTCGAACAGTTTCTCGCGCTCGGCCGAGAGCTCGGGGACTTTGAGCTTGCCTAGTTTTTGTCCGATCTCGCCTTCGAGGCGCGCGCGGCCGCGCACGAGCAGGAACAGTTCGGTAAACGCCAGTGCCCTCTGCGTTCCCTCCTCGATCGAGAAGATAATGCTCTGCTCTTTTATTTCCGCGGAGAGCGCGATCTGTTTTTCGTCGAGGCTATTGAGGCCGCTTTCCTTGACCAGGTAGGAGTCCAGACCCAGCTCGGCGAGGGCTTGGCCCAGCCGCTGCGCCTGCTCGGGCCGGTCAAAGGCGCGCAGGATCGCGGGGCTCGGACTTTTCAGGCGGAGCTTGGCGGTGTAGGTGTCCCAGGCCATGAGTTGGGAGAAGCCCTTGATGACGGAGGCCTCGGGCGCCGAGGCCGGGGGCGCGAGCATCAGGAACAGTCTTTGCGGAGGTTCCTTGCCGGCGGCTTTGGGCGCGGCCGCTTTTTCCGCTTTGGCTTCCGGGCCGGCGGGAGCGGTTTCCCGAGGCAACTCGGCGCCGCAATAGATGCATCGGGCCGCCTCGAGGGCGTTGGGCCTTTTGCATTGTGGGCATTTATGGATCATGTCCGGAGTTCGGCGGAACCGCGGAGATGGCTCAAATTCTCATGGGCATGATCACGCATAAATATTTGCTGTCATCGTCAAACCGGAACAGGACCGGGCTTAACTCGTCCTTGATCTCCATGGTGATCTTGCCGGCCAGGGTTGCGCTCAGGATGTCAAACAGGTAGCGGTCGTTGAACCCGATCTCGAGGGGCTTGCCGCGGTAT
>CAIUDS010000097.1 GCA_903897985.1 uncultured delta proteobacterium | reverse complement strand
GGTGCTGATCATAACCGGCTCGGGCGAAAAGGCCTTTGTGGCGGGCGCGGACATCGCGGAGATGAAAAATCTGACGCCGCTCCAGGCAAAGGACTTTTCCCGGCTCGGACAAGGAATTTGCCGGTCCCTCGAGGAACTCCCCAAGCCCGTGATCGCCGCAGTCAACGGCTTCGCGCTCGGGGGCGGATGCGAGCTTGCGATCGCGTGCGATTACATTCTCGCGAGCGAGAGCGCAATATTCGGCCAGCCCGAAGTCAGCCTGGGAATTTTTCCCGGCTTCGGCGGAACCCAGCGGCTGGTGAAAATCCTGGGCAAGTTGCGGGCCAAAGAGTTGGTTTTTTTCGGAGACCGGATTCCGGCTCAACGCGCGCTCGTGCTCGGGCTCTGCAACGAGGTGGTGGAGCCGGGGAAATTGATGGACCGCGCCAAGGAGCTGGCGAAAAAGCTGATGGCAAAAGGCTTGGCCGCCATCGCTCTTGCCAAACAGGCGATTGAGCGCGGCTCCGACCTGGCGCTGGACCAGGGCTTGCTGCTGGAGCAGACTTTGTGGAGCCTGGGCTTTGACACCGCGGACCAAAAGGAAGGCATGGCCGCGTTTCTGGAAAAACGGAAACCGAACTTTCAAGGAAAATAGGGGGAGGAACAAAAATGGATTTGAAGTTGAGCGAGGAACAGAAGTTATTGCAGGACATGGTCCGCGATTTCGCGGCGCATGAGGTTGCGCCCAAGGCCGAGCACATTGACCGCACCGGCGAATACCCGAAGGAGATCATGGCCAAGGCCGCGGAGCTCGGGCTGATGGGCGTCGAGGTGTCCACCGACTGGAACGGCGCCGGCATGGACCCGATCTGCTACGCCATTGCCATCGAGGAATTGAGCGTGGCGTCCGCCGCGGTGGGCGTGATCGTTTCCGCCCATAACTCGCTCTGCGTCTCGCCCATCGCCAAGTTCGGCACGGACGCGCAAAAGGAAAAATATCTGAAACCGCTCGCGAGCGGAAAAATGCTCGGGTGCCTCGGCCTGACCGAGCCGAGCGCGGGCTCGGACGCGGGCGCGGTCAAGACCAAGGCCGAGCTCAAGGGCGACCAGTGGATCTTGAACGGCACGAAACTGTTCATCACCAATGGCAAGGAATCCGGGGTCTCGGTGGTGATCGCCCGGACCGAAGCCGACCAGACTCATCGCGGGCTGTCCGCGTTCATTGTGCCTTGTGACGCCAAGGGCTTTTCGCTGGGCAAGGAGGAGGAAAAGCTGGGAATACATGGGTCGAGCACGATGGAGCTGATCTTCGAGGACTGCGAAATTTCAAAAGACGACCTGCTCGGAGCGCGCGGCAAGGGCTTTGGCGTGGCCATGTACACGCTGGACGGCGGCCGGATCGGGATCGCGGCCCAAGCGGTCGGGATCGCGCGCGGGGCTTACGAGGCCGCGGTCGGCTTTGCCAAGGAGCGTGTCCAGTTCGGGAAACCCATTGCCACCTTCCAGGCCATCCAGTGGATGATCGCGAACATGGCCACGGAAATTGACGCGGCCCGGCTCCTGGTGTATCGCGCGGCCTGGATGAAAAAAGAGGGCCTGCCCTATAGCCCGGAGTCGGCCATGGCCAAGCTCTACGCCGCGGAGGTCGCGCAGCGCGCGGTGGTGGACGCGGTCCAGGTTCACGGCGGTTACGGGTATGTGAAGGACTACCCGGTCGAACGCTTCTATCGCGACGCCAAGATCACCAGCATCTACGAAGGCACCAGCGAGGT
>CAIUDS010000096.1 GCA_903897985.1 uncultured delta proteobacterium | reverse complement strand
GGAGCGCACGCGCGAGATTGCGGAATCGGTATCGCATCAGAGCGAGCATGCCAAAGAGGTGATGGGTTTTTTCGAGAACATCAACTCCATGATTTCGCAGGTGGCCCAGGCGGTCCAGGAGCAGACCAAAGGCGGCGATCTCATCTTCAAGGCCAGCAAGCGCATGGAGCAGGTGGCCCAGCAGGTGAAACGGGCGACCAAGGAACAGACCCTGGGCAGCAAACAGATCACCCGGGCGGTTGAGAACATCGCCCAGATCATCAATTACATCAATAGCGCCCAGAGCGAGCAGCTTAAAAATAGTTCGACGGTCCTGGAAGCGATCCGGCATATCCGGAAGGTGGCCGAGGAAAACTCGGGCCGGGTCCAGGAAGTTAAAAATGTGATCGAGGGTTTGAGCTTCCTGGCGCGCGACCTTAATGAGATGGTGCTCCAATTCAAGACCGGCGTGAACAAGGACAACTCGGTGATGGTCGAGGAGGTTTTCAAACTTTAAACGCTCGAAAGGCCGGCGCAAAAAAATCGGGGAGTCATGAAACTCCCCGATTTTTCTTGATCTCAGCACATCAGTTTTTCCCGGCTTGCCGCCTCCTCAGCTTGAACAGGATGAAAACGGCCAGGGGCAGAAGCAGGAGCGCGCCGGCGCTGAATCGGGCAAATCCCTGGGTGGACCTGAGCTGCCCGGGGTTAAGATTGCAAGAAATCAGTCCCGCCAGTCCGCCGCTATAAATAGCCCCGCTCCGGACCGAAAATCCCAGCCATTCCTGGTTGCTTTTTAACTCGAAACTCGGGTAATCAATTCCATAATCGCTTGCACCTGGAAGATAAAAGGTTTTGAAAATCATGCCGTAGCTATCATTAGCCTCCTCAAAAACGGTGGGATTGAGAATGGAAGCGCGGGCTTTTCCGGAGAAGAGGCTCATGCCAAAAGCGGCATCCAAGTCCTCATTCAAGTCTCCGGAAACCAACAAGGGATTAATATCATTGGCGAGTTGGTAATGGATTCCGTCCGTGCTTCGGGCCAGGCCCACCTGGTATTCAGGATTGAAAAGTCCGGCGTTCCACTGGGCGGGAGGCGCGGTCACCTGGGCGGAAGCCTTGATCATGTAAATACCGTTCACGAACATAAGAAAAAGGGGCGTGTCATCCGCTTCATTATATTTTATCAAAACCTCGGGTGAAAAACTGCCCTGGTAGTTGAAGATCGGCGGGAAGGGAACATCTCCCGAAGTGCTGGTCTGGCCTCCGCCGACGAGCCCTCCCAGAAGGGAAAGGATATCCCCGGAGACCATGGCCTGACAAAGTCCGCCGGCATCCATGGTGGGTTCCAAATTCCGGTCCCAGTCGGAAGGATTCCGGCCGATCCGGTCAGTGGTGCTGGTGGCCACTCCGATCCTCGGCGCCAGCAGAACTCCCTGGTTGTCGTCCACCGCGTTGTAAAAGCCTTGCTGGAAGCTGCCGTTATAGGTCAACAGGGACCTGGGTTGAACTTGACTGGGGTCAGTGGACCAGGTATATTGCAGGTTCCCCCAACGATCATCCAGACCCGGCCGTTTACACTCTCCCAGCCCTGATACCGCGCCCCTTCCCGGCGGAACGCTTTTGGGTATCTTCATCCACCCCAACCCGGAGTAATACAAATAGAGCTTATCCCCGTCCTGGGCGACCTCCGGGGTGTCAACCTGATAACTGTCAAAACCGGTCTTCTCGCCCGGCAAATAGAGCTGGGTATCGTTGCCCGAGGCCGTGGTGTTGGCATAGCCGTTGGGCCCGGCCAGCACGCATGGATAATCCGGGGCGCCGGCGCCAAGGAAAAACTCCATCCGGTCGTCCCCGATTCTAAAGCTGTTGCAAATCCCGTCTTCCCCCGCGGTAATCTTGGGGATCGGCCGCTCGTTATCCACCGGCTGGAAAAAGAGGTTGTCTTTCATCGCCACCGAGTCCAAAGCGCCGTCTCCTCCGGCGCCAATGATTTTCTGGTAGGGCAGACCCTGATACCGGGGAATGGTCTGGTTGTCGGAAGGCGAGGCGCAGCTTTGGTTGACGCCGTTGATGCCGGTGTTCACATCATATCCACCCTTATCCTCATTCCATGACACCTGGTCGTCTTCCATCACCCCCCGGTAGGAATATTGGATATAGTCCGAGGTCGTGCTTTCGTAAAATTCATCCTTGTTTGCCGTTACCTCCAAGATGTAGCAGGGATTATCGGATTTTTCATAATTGGCCAGAAGATCGTCTACCCCATCGTATTTCTTCACTTCCACCTTTTTCCAGAGCTGATAAATCTGGAAAAATCCGTTTCCGCCCGGGCAGAGCGCCCATTGCCCGTCAATCGGGCAGAGCCAATCGTCTTCCTGCCCGTAAAGATCAAAGCGGTGAGGCGCAATATAAGGAGTCATGGTGTTGGCCATGGCCCCGGGAGAGGGAGGCCAAATATATGAACCCGGGTTGTTATTTAAGGTCCAATTCAAATTGCCGTCCTGAACCCAGGCGCCATCCAGGGTATTGTCGCTGCCGGGGGCAATGGGGCAGTCGGTCCCGTTGCAGGCGATCGTCAAGGTCTTTTTATCCCAACTCACATTATCCACATAAGTGTCGCCCAGGCGGGGAACATTGATCCGGTTGGCGCCGAAAGCCAATCCCATAGTGAGGGAGAGTTCCAACGCCGGCCCCTCGATAAAGTGGTCGGGGAGATAATAGGTGGCGACAAAATATCGGGTGGTATCGGTGAAGCCGTCGGCGCCGGGGCACACGCCCACCTGCGCGCCCTGGTAACGGTAATAAACGATCAGGACATCCTTAAGCCGGGAATTGGGATCGCCGAAAAAGGCCGCATCAAATGGCAGGTTGGCGATCGGCTGCAGCCAGTTGTTGCCGAGCATGGTCAATTCGCCGGTGTCCGGATTTAGATCATAATCGGTCCCCGGGACCAAAACCGAGGTGCCCGCCAAGGCCGGCCAGCCTTTTTTCGCGGCCATGAACTGGTAAAGCGCCCGATACCAGGAAACCACGATCGGGCTGCCGGGGACAATGTGATCATGTTTAAGCTGAACGGAGTCGGCATACTTGAAGCGGGCGTATTCGAGTCCGCCGGCGGGAGAAATCTCGCACAATTCATCATTGGGCTGGGCGACCTTCTTGAGGATTCTCAGGATGCTCTCGGTATCCGGGGCATCGAACTTTTTGTTGGGACCCGGGCAAATTCCCGTCATCTCATCGTTGTGGCAGAGCCGATCGTCCCCCTCCATAAAATCCTGCGCGGTTTGCAGGACCCCGTCGCCGCCCGGAGCAATGGAGACAGCCTCGGATTTTCCGCCCAGCACGCACTGGTTGAATTGCTCGGACATGGTGAAGGCGTTGCAGTTCTGGCTTCTCCAGTATTCGGGAGGATTGAGGCCGATGGCATTGGTGGCCCATTGGTCGTCGCCGCGGAGATAGGCGGATTCATCGTTGGCCCCGAGCACCGAGTCGCCGCAAAAGAGGTCCGGATTTCCGGGACCCTCGGTCTTAATCTGGTAATAACTGGTGTAAACCGGTTTCCGGTAAGACACGCAGCCCGGGAAAAGCCAGCTATTGATCACGCCGTCCGGACCGGAATTGATAACTGGCTGGCCGTTGCTTTGCGCCTCCTCGTCCGCCATGGCATAAGAGTCCAGAACCCCGTCGTCGCCGAAAGTTGCGCAGACCACATCGGGATATCCCTTGCCCTTGGGAACCGCCTGGATATCGTCTTTTTCAGCTTTAGTGTCGCAGAAACCATACCTGCCGCTGGACACCACCGGGGCATTCGGGTCTCCGGGGACTTTGGGATCCATGCTTCGAGGCAACAGGCTGGGCCGGTTGTCGCGGATATTGCTCATTTCCCATTCCAGACCGTTTAAGCCGTCGGTGCTGGAGAGCTGAAAGATACCGGAGCCGGTGGAGATAAACATCCAGAGCCGGTCTCCGACCTTGATTATGGATGGGGCTTCATCCCCAATGCTGGGGAGATTGGTTTTGACCCCCCGGAAGGATTCGCCATCGTCAATATTACTCTTGTTGTCAACTTCAAAATACTGCATGGCCCCGTCTTGAATTCCAAATCCTTCGGTGTCAATGATCCCGCCTCCTTCAACCGGACATACTTCATAGAGTCCCCAGTCTCCTTCATCACCGGTGTCCGGAACCCCGTCGCAATCCGGATAAAGGTCTTGAACCTTGGTGGTGACATCGTCCGGCTCGAAAGACGGGCCATTAGCTAATGCCGAGTTGCCGCTCTTGGCCGGGCGCAGGCCCGCGCGGTAAATATAGGAGGTATGATCGAATTCCTCGATCTCGAGCGTGGCGCCCTCCAATACCCTGGTGGTGACCGGCACCGCCGGGGTGGATTCAAAGACAACCATAAACCTGTAATCGGGAAGGCCCGCGACTCCCTCCTTGGCCTCCCAGTCTATGATCTCGAGCCAGTAATCCCGGTCCGAGCGGGCCATGTATCCGACCACCGGGTCGCGCATCCGGCTCAGGTCCAAACCGAACCGGCTGCTCGCGACCGCTTTTTCCGTGCTGGGATCGGGCGCCCCGCCGGCCGCGGTTTCAAAGAGGCTGAGTTCGATCGTGCGCGCGCCTTTCATGTCCAATTGGTCGCCCATGATTTTGATCTTCAAAGGGATCATCTGCTTGAGGCCGAACTGGCTGATCGGAATTTTGAGCCAGTCCTGGTCATAGCCCGGCGAGGTCCTCAGCTCGAGGGTGTCTTTCAAATAACAATTCAGTCCGCCCAGGGTGCTGATCGGCTGGTTCGGGTCGTTCGGGATATCGCTGAAGTCCATTCCCGTGCCATCTATCCCCGCACAAACGTTGCTATCTAAACAGAAACAATTGAAATATTCTATGCCCGTGAATGGGTCCCTGAGCAGCACCGGATAGTTGGTGTAAAAGAAATAAAGCTGGTCATTGAGCACGATCGCTTCCGGATGATCCGAGGCCTGCCGGATCGAGCGGCTGCACAAGTTCGTTTTATCTTTGTAAAAAATGGTCTGTTCCGGGTCGCGCTGGGGCGGGGACTGATTGTCATACCCGTCCCCGCAAGGATGATTGATATTATAAAGTAACTGTTCATCCGATTTCGGGACCATGGAGGGACGATAGGGCAGGTCGGTCACATGGTAATTGATCGTTTGGGTCAAGCCAGCGCTGTTCTGTAAAGTCTTAACCTCGCCCTCGCCCACATGGTAAATAATAAACTTGCCGTATTCCGACGCCGGCTTGGCAGGGTAGGCCGCGGTCACCGGCTGGTCATTGGGAACCACCCCGCCGATGCCAAAGCCGGAACAGGCCGCCCCGCTTACGAGCAAGACCAAGAGAGAGCATGACCAAAGCAAGACCCGCGCCAACTTCTTAAACCCCTTACTCTCCCGCTTGTTCATCTAAATCCTCCTTTTATCAAAGCTTTCAGTGCAGCCAGCTGAATTGCAGTCCAACCGCCCAGATTTGTCCCTCGGTATGATAATAATAGGTATCCGCGGGTCCTCGCGGCTGGCCCCAGTAGTCATAGGCCAACTGGTAATTTTTTTCTTCCAAATCCAGATACTGGATATCCATGTCAAGGGAAAACTGATTCTTGCTCAACGGCCTTTCCAGGCTCGACTTCCCTTTGCGATCAAAAGTCAGACCCATGCCCATCGAGTAAATGTCCGCGTCACTGTCAAACCGGGTTCCCCATAACTCCTCCGGGTAGGGAGACTTCCATTGGAAATATCCGCCCCGGACCGCCAGCACCGAATTCCTCTGGCTCAGCGCATTGGGAACGCCCCTGATTCCTTTCAAATTGAGCAGATATTCCAGGCCATAGCGGTTGACCGTGGCATTCTTGACCGGAGCGGGCGCGCCATAGCCCACGCTTATCACCGAGCTCAATTCGGGGTCGCTGTATTTCAGGTAGTCCCCGTAGAGATCGTCATAGAGGTCTCCGAAGCCGAGCTTCTGCTGAGTCCAGGCCAGGGTTAACTCGCTCCTCGGAATCGGGATGTGAACGCCGACGCCATACTGCTGGATCGGGGGAGTGGTGGAAATGTCGCTCAGCATAATGGTTCTTATGTCATCCACCAGACCGCCGCCCTTGATGACGATGGGAATCCGGAGCCGGGTCTTGGTTTCGGGTATGTTCACATATCCCAGGCTCACATATTTCACCGGCCGCCATGCCACCGCGACCGCCCATTGGGTGTCTTCCACCGAAAGCCCCAGGTCCACATTGGGATTGACATCCGTGGCCGGGGATCCGATGGTTATGCCCAGCATCCCCTGCAGCAATGAGGCCAGGCCCAACTGGATCTCGGAAGACCGGATCCAGAGGTTGGTCGCGGGCGCGATTCCAATTCCCAAAGTGTCGTGGAGCCGGAAGGCCAGGCCGAACCCCATCGCGATGGGCAAGGTTCCCGCGGAATAACTCGGCCAATCTCCACCCACGCCGGGGGGGACATTAATCAGGAACCCGATTCCGATCCGGTCCCGGAGAACCTTTTGGGTCACGCCCGCGATGATCCCGATGGACTGGGGTCCCTCGTTGGTCTTGTTCACCATCAAACTGGAATTGACAAAGTATTGAAGATCGAGGGTCGCGCTATTCGGGCTCAAGGCCAGAGCCGCCGGATTATAGGCGATGGCGTCAATTCCCTCCGCGATCCCGACCATGGCGCCGCCCATGGCCGTGCTCCGGGCGCTGACTCCGAACATCCGAGTGTAGCCGTCGTTCAGGCCCATCATCTGGGAAAATGACGGGCTTGCAAAGAATAACGCCGAAATCAGGGACCCAACCCAGATTAGCTTCCTTGCCATAACTACCTCCCAAAATTTATTTCAGGAACTTGATTTTCACCACCCTAGCTGAACTCCATGAATTTGTCAACCAAAATCTTACGCGCGCAAAACTTTCCAGCGTTTCCGGGCCTCTAAACTGATTTTACTAAAAAAATCAGTCAGGCACAACTAGGCCCTCCTTTTCCTTGAGCACCGCATGCGCCGCGGCCATCCGCGCCACCGGCACCCGGTAGGGCGAACAACTGACATAGTTTAGATCAATTCGGTGGCAGAATTCAACCGAGCTCGGCTCTCCGCCATGCTCACCGCAAATGCCGATCTTTAATTTCGGGCGGGTGGCCCGGCCTTTTTGGACCGCGAGTTCCATCAACTGTCCCACGCCTTCCTGGTCAATGGCCTCGAAGGGGTCGCGTCCATAGATCCGGAGCCGGACATATTCGGGCAGGAAGCTGCCGGAATCGTCGCGGCTCATTCCCAAGGTGGTCTGGGTCAGGTCATTGGTGCCGAAGCTGAAAAATTCCGCGACCT
>CAIUDS010000095.1 GCA_903897985.1 uncultured delta proteobacterium | reverse complement strand
GCCGACAAGATCAAAAAGGAGCTCAAAAGCTACTTCGGCCTGAGCGACGATCAAATGGTTGACCGGATGGTCTCCGAGATGAATAAGGGACGCTTCATCGTATATAAGGAATTCTCCAAACAGTCCGACGGGGTCAATCTCAAATGCGCTTTCCTCAGCCCCAAAGTCCCCTACTGGAACGCCCTCACCGACATCGCCGATATTGAAAGACTCTTCTATGTCTATAATTTCAGCGTGGCCTTCGGCAACAAGAGCGCCGCGGAAACCTATGTCGTGCTCCAGACCCAGGGCAAGTTCATGGGCTTCACCAAGGCCGTAACGCTCCCGGTCCGGTTCACGGCCGACTATCAAAACCGGGTCCTCAGTTGGAAGATGCCCTCCCAGCAGGAACTTAATGAAATTGTCAACAAAATGCCGGGCAAGGGCGCAAGTCCGGAACGCTTTATCGCGCTGGCGCGCACCCACCAGTGGTTCTCGGACAAGGACGCGAGCGGGAATTACGCGGTGAGCGACGATGAGATCAAGAAGCTGTTCGACCAGGCCGTGATCAACAAGGACAAGAAATGCGATGTTTATGAATGCGAGGGAAAGTGGAAGATTGACGAAACGATCTCGGACTCATACTACCTGGTCACCTACTCGCTTCGGACCGTGGTCAACATCCAGGCCTTTATCCCGCCCAACATCCCGCTGCTGGGAGCCATGTTCAAGAGAGTCGCCCAGCAGATTTCCGACGAGGTCAGCGCCAAATATCTTCCGCTTTCCATGAAAAATTTCCGCGATCACACGGTAGATTGGGCAAAGGAGACCAAGTAAATAAATGGCGGAACTCGACCTCGCCTTTCTCTGGCACATGCACCAGCCCTACTACCCGGACCCGCTGGCCAAGGTTTATCCCATGCCCTGGGTCAGGCTCCACGGAGTCAAGGGATATTACGACATGGCCGCTCTGCTCAAAGAGTATCCCCATGCCAAATACACCATCAACCTCACCCCCAGCCTCATGCGCCAGCTCAAGGAGTATGTGGACCTGGGGATCCAGGACGAATATTGGAAGTTGAGCGTGAAGAAGGCCTCCGAGCTCTCCATGCTCGAAAAAATATTCCTGCTTAAAAACTTTTTCCTCTGCCGGCGCGAGACCATGATCCAGCCCTATCCCCGCTATCTCCGCCTCCTCAATAAAAGAGGCACCCGCGCCGGGATCAACCTGGAACGCTCCGCCCGCGATTTCTCCAGCGCCGATTTCCTCGACCTCCAGGTCTGGTTCAACCTCGCCTGGTTCGGGTTCACCGCGCTTAAGGAATATCCGGAACTGCGCGAGCTCCAGAACAAGGGCCGGGACTTTCGCGAGGAAGACAAAATATATATTTTGAATTTGCAGCTGGAGATTATGAAAAAGCTGATCCCGCTTTACCGGGAACTCTGGAACGCGGGCAAACTGGAAATCTCCACCACCCCTTTTTATCATCCCATCCTGCCCCTGCTCTGCGACTCGGACATCGCCCGCGAAGCCAGCCCCTGGATCAAGCTGCCCCCGCGCTTTTCTCACCCGGAAGACGCGAACCTGCAGATCAAGACTGGACTCGAATACCTGGAGTCGTGCCTGGGCCGCAGGCCCGTGGGGATGTGGCCGAGCGAGAACGCGGTCTCGGATCAGGCGCTCCGCATCCTCGCCGAAAACGGCGTGTCATGGGCCAACACCGACGAGATGCTGCTCCGCAAAATCCGGCCCACCCGGCCCCGCTCCGAACTGGTCTATCGTCCCTACGCTTTTCAGGACACCGCCTTGAAATTGGTGTTCCGCGACCAGGAGCTTTCCGACCTGATCAGCTTCAATTACTCGAAACTTGAGGCCCCGGTCGCGGTCGCGGATTTCTCGCGCCGGCTGGACGGGATCCGCAAACAGGCGGAACGGACGGGCAGACCCCGTGCCCTGGTGCTGGTGGCGCTGGACGGGGAAAACCCCTGGGAGTCCTTTCCGGAAAGCGGGCACAAATTTCTTTCCGCGCTTTGCGAGGAGCTCGCCAAAAAGGACGGCTGCTCTATGGCCACGGTCTCGGAGGCGATTTCCGCTCACAGCCCGGAGCGGCTGGACCATATTGCGCCCGGCACCTGGATCAACGGCGATTTCGAGGTCTGGATCGGGGGTTCGGAGGAAAACCAGGCTTGGGGCTATTTGGGCAAGGTCCGGGAGGAACTGGACCCGCTGCTCAAGACCGCGGACGCGGAGGCCCGGGACGCGGCCTTGAGCGAACTGTTCGCCGCGGAGGGCAGCGATTGGTTCTGGTGGTATGGCGACACTTTTTACACCGACCTGGACACGGAGTTCGACGAGCTCTTCCGCACCCACCTCCGGAATGCCTATCTGGCCCTGGGCAGAATCCCGCCCCTGTTCCTCGAAGAGTCGGTCAAGCACGACCACCCGGTCCGGCTCACCGCCCCGCCGGTCGAGTTCATCTCGCCCATCCTCGACGGCCGCGAGAGCAGCTTCTACGAATGGCAGGGCGCCGGCTGCTTCGATGTGATGAAAGTAACCAGCACCCGCTACACCGAAGACCCCTATTTCTCGAAAATATTCTTCGGCTTCGACTTGGATCACCTCTATCTCCGGCTCGACCCGCACCGGCCCGAGCTGGTGACGGAGGACTTGAAAATTGAAATCCATTTTGAAAAGCCTTCCCCCTGCCGCATCAGCTTCCCCTATCATCTGGAAAAATCGCCCGCGCAAAAATATGTGTTAGCCAAGCCCGGCGATTGGGAAGAGCTCACCCTGGAAAAGAACACCATCCACAAGGAAAAAGTTTATGAGCTGGCCGCGCTCTTTTCCGAACTCGGCTTTGCCCCCGGCGCCGAAGTCTGGTTCCAGGTTCATGTGCTTTTGGGCGAGCAGCTCCTGGCCTGGTACCCGCGCGACGGCTTGATCAGCTTCAAGGTCCCGGACAAGGACTTTGAGAGCAGGATGTGGACGATTTGAATATTAATTGGGAATTGGACTATGGACATCAGACCATAGACTTCGGACTTCACCCTCGGGGGTTCTGTTGATGGACCAGATTCTCATCTACCAAAGCGAGGACGGGCGAACCCAGCTGGCGGTGCGGCTGGAAGACCGGACGGTCTGGCTCAACCAGAGACAACTCACCGAGTTATTCGGCAAGGCCAAGGGCACGATCAGCGAACACATCAAGCACATCTTTGAGGACGAAGAACTGACCCCGGAAGCAACTGTTCGGTTATTCCGAACAGCTCAAAAAGAGGGCGGCCGCGAGGTCGTTCGGGAGGTGGAATGCTACAACCTTGACATGATCCTAGCCCTGGGCTTCCGCGTGCGCAGCCCCGCGGCCGTTCGCTTCCGCCAATGGGCCGCGGACAAACTCAAGGAGTATATCGTCAAGGGCTTCGTGCTGGATGATGAGCGCCTGAAGAACCCGGAGGCAAACGACTACTTCGAGGAACTGACCCGGCGCATCCAGGATATCCGCACCAGCGAGCGGCGGTTCTACCAGAAGATCACCGACATCTACGCCACCAGCATTGACTATGACCGGGACCACCCGCTCACCCAGGAGTTCTTTGCCACGGTGCAAAACAAGGTGCACTACGCGATCCATGGCCAGACCGCGGCGGAGGTGATCCGGTCCCGCGCCGACCGCAAAATGCCGAACATGGGCCTGACTAACTGGGAGGGGGCGCGTATCCGCAAATCGGATGTTGCAATCGCGAAGAACTATTTGAACGAAGCAGAGTTGCGCGCGCTCAACAACCTGGTCGAGCAATATCTTATTTTTGCCGAGGCGCAGGCCGAGCGGCGGATTGCCATGACCATGCGCGATTGGATCGCGAAGCTGGAGGGCTTCTTGACCTTGAACGACCGTGAGATCTTGCGGGACGCCGGCAAAATCTCGGCCGAGTTGGCCCAAACCCATGCGGAACCATGCGGAACGAGAGTTTGGGGAGTTTCGCAAGCTTGAGGATCGGAACCTGGAATCCGACTTTGACCGCGCGGTCAAACAATTGCCTTCGCCCAAAAAGCACAAGCCCTGAAGCGGAACCCGGAACCCGGAACTCGCCAGGACATCAGACGATAGACTTCGGACTTCAGTCTATAGTCTACAGTCCCGTATTGGGCATTCGGTCTACTTGTCCTACGAAGCCTCTGCCGGCTCGGACATTCTGTCGGCGAAGTAGGATGGGAATTGGGTAACGCTGAACTCGGAACCCGGAACCCGCAAGGACATCCACCGATGACACCGAGGGCACAGAAGAATGCGGGCTTGGGGTCTGAAGTCCGTGGTCTATGGTCTATGCTCCCAAGTCTCATGTCTCAAGCCTACGCTCCGTGCCAAGAGGCGGGATTTAAAGTTTAGACCTGACTCCAGCCGGTTTATTTAGCTGCCGCAACCATCGAGCAAGTATTTAAGTCGGTAAATACTTACATACTTACCGACTTGCTCGTCCAGGCTTGCGCTGGGAACTCCGGTCCCCGAAATTCCGCGTCCTCAAGTCTCGCGGCGATGAACTTTTCGCAGCCTCACTTTTGGAGTAAGTAGACAAGTAGACTGCTACTTGTCTACTTACTGGAATTTTGCTGCCTTGAAAGCAACTGGGGCGCTCGAAATAGGCTCCGGCGCGAGCAGAACCTGGC
>CAIUDS010000094.1 GCA_903897985.1 uncultured delta proteobacterium | reverse complement strand
GGATCATATTTCCCACCGGTATTAAGACAGAGTTTATCCCTATCGTCCCCGCCGCCCCAGATAATCATCTCGCTGTCAGTCCAAACCGCGGCGAAAACACCCCTTCCTGCCGGAGCGTTTGCGGTGGAAGTTGCGGTCCAAGAGTCGGTGGTTGGATTATATCTGCCGCCAGTTTTAAAAAGAAGCCCGTTCGCATCCATTCCACCCCAAATAATCATCTCGCTCCCAGTCCAAATCGCGCTATGGAAAGCTCTTCCGGAAGGAGCGTTGGTGGCGGAGGTGGCGGTCCAGGCATCGGTTGGACTGGTGTCAATCGTCCAGCTATAGCTCGCCGGGGTTTTGTCGCTGACGCCGTTGGCAGTTGCCTTTACCTGGAAATTATGGCCGCCGTCAGCAAGCCCGGGATAGGTTTTCGGCGATTTGCATTTTTCCCAGCCGGCTGCATCCAGGTTGCAGTTGAAAGTGCAGGGTGGGGTAGTGCAGGAAAACCCGAATTTAGCGGTGGGAAAATAGGAGGTTGTAGGCGGCCTGACCGTCGCGCTGATTTTGGTGTCGGGCGCTCCGGTCGCCGCGCTGATCGCCTGGCCAAAGGTTTGCTGATCTTCCACTCCAGCGGAATCGGTTGCCTCGTTGCCAGTTCCGCAAGCGAAAATGAACAGGGACCCGATCAAAGTCAATCCCATGCCAATTTTGTCAGCCAGCTTCATCATTGAATCCTCCTTGTGGTTTGTAGGGTATCGCCCCCAGTTTCATGGATATTGCATCACCTGGACGAGGCAAGATCAAGCTCTAATCTTTTTCCTGAACCTGGCAATGTTCGGAAACAATCGGAGTGACCTTGACCGATCTGGTTTTCTTGGAAGCGGGGTCCTTGATTTTCAACTCCACTTCCCGGTTGCCCGGGTTTTTTAAAATATTTTCGTAAATAAAATTAGCCGCCCATATTTTAATATTATTTTCATCATCAAAAATGCCTCCTATGGGTTTTGCTCCGTTAATCGTCTCAATGATTTCTCCCGCCTTGATCCCAGCGAGATCAGCGGGTGATCCCTTAGCGACATAATTGATCAGCCCCCAGTTAGGGGAAGTCAATTCCAAACCGATATCTCCATAAGTCGCGCAGGTATATTCGCGATGACCTTTCAGTCCCGTCTTACTCGGGAATTCCCCCAGGAGCTGTTTGAGCAGATAAGGAGCAACCTCGCGGATGTCGTTTTTGGAGCCTTCGCTGTCCACCTCCCCGATCCAGACCAGAGGGGGAATTTCCAGCTTCTCGCCCCCCTTGATCTTGCCATAGTCCAGGAAATTCAAGTGGATGTTCCGGTAGTAGCTAACCTCGGTATGGCCGGCCGTGGTCTGCGATTCCGTCACCGGCACCGCCACATTGTGTCCCGTAACGGTATATCCGACCATCCCGGTCTGCCAATGATTTTCAATCCGAGTGGTGGTGACGGTTTGGGGAGGAGTATATTGCTCCTTCTTGCCCACATAAAAGCTCATCGTAATCAACAAGTCCGGGTTATCCTCCGAGCGGGTGAGCCCCTTCTGGACCAGCTCGGTTTCGACCATTTTCAACAATTCCTTTTCCAGGAGCGGATTTTCTTTGTTGGTATAGTCAAAGGCAAACGACTTGTAGGGGGTGAGCTTCTGATCCGGGTCCTGGTAGGACTTGACATTCATGTCATAGGTCGCGCTAAGTTTTTTAATATTCATAATCTTTAAATTGTCATAGACTCGGATGTCCTTGCCTGCCGGCGGAGCGGCGTTCACGAACATAATCATCAAGAACGCTATGGCCAGGGCCAGGAAAATCCTTCCCGGCTTTGCGGCTTCACTCAAATTCAATTTCGAGAATTCACGGCTCTTCATCTTGTTTCCTCCTTTGGATCGCACCCGGTTTCATAGACACGATCTAAGCGCATTTTTTCAAGCCGGTCAATTAGCTTTCTCGGGTCCCGCGTAATCGCGGGATTCGGGCTGATCCCGCGTTCCGCGGGACAGCCTTTCAATGCGTCACTCTCGGTTATATTAATTTTTGCAACCGATGCTTATTCATAAACCTTTTCCAGTTCCAACTCCGCGTTGACCGCGTCTTTCTCGATATCGCGCACCTTCTTCATGTCCTCCTCGAGTTCGTCGTAATATTCGTGCTGGATGAGCGCGGACATGATCTCGCTGGTGCCGGTCCAGATCATGGTCAGGCGCGTGTCGCGCAGCGCTCGCTCGATCGGATAGACATCGGTATAGCCGATCCCGCCCATGATCTGCATGGCGTTGTTGACCACTTCCCAGGCGGCCTCGGTCCCGAATTTTTTCGCCTCGCTCACGATCCTCCGCGCCGGCATCCCGGAATCAATCACTCTCGCCGCGGTATAGACGATGCCTCGCGCCGCGTCAATCTTGGCCAGGCTTTCCGCCACCTTGAAGCTGACGGCCTGGAACTTGCGGATGTGCCGGCCGAACGCCTTGCGCTTCATGGTGTAGCGGGCCGCGAGTTCGATCGCCGCGCGGGCGCCGCCCACCGATCCGGCCGCGCTGGTCATGCGCTCCGGGATCATCATCTGGTTGAAGATGAGCGCGCCGCCGTGCTCCGGGCCCACGATGTTGGCCCGAGGGACGCGGATTTCGTTGAACGCGATGCGCGCGGTGCCGCCGCCGCGGGTGCCCATCAGGCCGAACAGGGTTTCAGTCTTGACCCCGCGGTCGCGCTCGACCAGCATCACGCTGATGCTCTTGTGCGGCTCGGCCTTGGGATCGGTCTTGACATAGACCAGGAAATAGTCCGCGCCCTTGCCGCCCACGATAAAGCGCTTCGCGCCGGTCAATATATAATCGTTGCCATCCTTTTTACCAATGGTGGTGCAGCCGAAAAAGTCCGAACCGCCCCGGGGCTCGGTCAGGGCCTCGGCGCAGATCAGTTTTCCCGCCAGGGTCGGCTTCAAAAATTTTTCCTTTTGCTCGTCGTTCCCGAACATGTTGATCGCCTCGCCCACGATGCTCGGGAGCGAATACTGGCAGGCGAGCGCCGTGCCGAGCACGCCGATTTCCTCCAGCGCCGCGATCTCGCCGGTCCATTTCATGCCGCGGCCGCCCCACTTTTTGGGGAACCGCAAACCGATCAGGTTTGCCGCGGAGACCGCCTTGTCAAACTCGTAGGGGAACTCGATCTCCCCCTTGTCCATCTTCTTGATTAGGTCATGCGGGACGCTTTTGACAAACTCCCGAACCTCGTCCCGGACTTTGAGTTCCTCCGGTGTCAACAGCACCGATTGAATATCCATTTTTCCCTCCTTCGTGGCGCAGACACTCTTGTCTGCGCACAATTTCAACCATACTCCAGCATTCTTTCCAGCGCAACTTTGGCTTCGCTCCGAGTCGGCTCCGGCACGGCCACCCGCCCGACCCAATATTTTTCTCCCTGCTCGATCCGTTCGAGGGTGAGCGCGAGGTTGGCCAGGTTGATCTTATACATGTTGGGGCAGGCCGAGCGCGCCAAGGCGACCACGGTGTGTTTCCCCTTTTCTTGGGCGGCCAGCCGCTCCACCAGGTGAATTTCCGTGCCTACCACAATGGTGCTCCCTTTCGGCTGGGACTCGACATATTTAATTATCTGCTCGGTCGAGCCGGTCGCGTCCGCCAGCTCCACCACCTCGCGCGGCGTTTCCGGATGCACAATAATCCTCGCGGAGGGAAACGCTTGCCGCGCTTTTGTAATATCCTCGACTTTGAAAAAGGTGTGCACATGGCAATAACCTTTCCAGAGGATGACCTTGGCGCGCCGGATTTGTTCAGGCGTGGCTCCGCCCAATTTCATTTCCGGTTGATAGAGGAGCAGGTCGTTTTCTGACAGGCCAAGCCTGTGGCTTGTGTTGCGGCCCAAATGCTCGTCCGGGAAGAAAAAGATTTTCTCCCCCTGCGAGAACGCCCATTTAAATAGTTTCTCCGCGTTGCTCGAAGTGCAGCAGGCCCCGCCATTCCTGCCGCAAAAGGCCTTGAGCTCGGCCTCCGAGTTCACATAGTTGAGCGGGATGATTTTTCCGGGGTTCCCAACCTGCCCGATCTCGCTCCATGCCTTCTCCACATCCGAGATGTCAGCCATGTCGGCCATGGGGCAGCCGGCGCGCGGGTCCGGGATGAAAACCGTCTGACCGGGTCTTGCCAGGATCGCCGCGCTCTCGGCCATGAAATGCACG
>CAIUDS010000093.1 GCA_903897985.1 uncultured delta proteobacterium | reverse complement strand
TGGCCGCGGCCGCCGCTCTGTTTGCGGTGCTTGCCTTCGCCGATCGCGGTCTTGCGGATGGTTTCCATGTAGGGAATTTTGGGCTCTTTCAGGATTACCTCGACCCCGAATTTGCGCTTCATCCGCTCGAGCGCGATCTCGACATGGATCTGGCCCATGCCCGAGAGCAAAAATTCGTTGGTCTGGATATCGCGTTTCAATTGCAAAGTCGGGTCTTCCTCCGTCAAACGCCCCAGCGCCACGGTCAGCTTTTCGTCGTCCTGCTGCGTCTTCGGGATCACCGCAAAGCTGATCACCGGGTTCGGCCATTCCACTTTGGGCAGCACCACCGGGTTGGCTTCCAGGCACAGGGTGTCCCCGGTCTGGGTTTCCTTCAACTTCGGGATCGCCACGATGTCCCCGGCGCGCGCCGGGTTGATGGTCTCGGGCTGGTCCCCGTTCAGCCAGAACATCTGCCCGATCCGCTCGCGCAAACCCTTGGTGGAATTGTAGCTATTGGAATCCGCGGGCTGGCTCCCGGCGAAAACGCGCATCAGGTTTAACTTGCCCCGGTACGGGTCGGCCACGGTCTTGAAAATGAACCCGCAAAAAGGCCCGTCCTCCGAAGGCTTAACTTCGACTTCCTGCTTGCTCTTGCTGTTCACGCCCTTGACCGGGCCTCTCTCGAGCGGGTTGGGCATGGCGTTGACGATCAGGTCGAGGAGCAGGTCCACCCCGATATTTTTAACGCCCGAGCCGCACATCAGCGGGAACACCTTCTGGTTCTTCACGCCTTCCTGCAACGCCAACAAAATCTCTTCCTCTTTCAGCGGCTTCCCCTCCAGGTATTTCTCGAGCAGGTCGTCCCGCGATTCCGCAACCGACTCGATCATCTTCTCGCGGTATGCGGCCGCCTCGTCCTTCATTTCCGCGGGGATATCCTTTTCCTGCTTCCGGCCTGTGCCGTCTTCCGGATAGTAGTAAGCCTTCATCTTGATCAGGTCCACCACGCCCTTGAACGCGGCCTCTTTCCCGATCGGGATCGAGAGCGGGCAGACCGAAATCCCGAGGGTCTTCTGGATATTCTCAACGGCTGCCTCGAAGTCGGCGCGCTCGCGATCCAACTTGCTGATGAAAAACGCCCGGACCAGCCCCAGGTCCTTGGCGCCCTGCCATAGTTTCTCGGTCAGAATCTTCACCCCGTCCACCGCGTCCACGAAGAAAATCGCGCTGTCCACCGCGCGCAAGGCGTTTCGAGCCTCGGTGATGAAATTGGGGTCGCCGGGGGTGTCAACCAGGAACAGCTGGTTCTTGTTCCAATCGAAATTCCCCACCGCCACCGCAATCGAGGATTTCCGTTTCTTTTCCTCCGGCTCGTAGTCGAGCATGGAAGTCTCTTCCATGATCTTGCCCAGCCGCGTGTTCACCCCCGCCAGAAACAGCATGGCCTCCGCCACCGAGGTCTTGCCCCCGCCGCCATGCGAAAAGAATCCAAAAGTTCTCAGGTTCTTCCGTGGGTAATCCTTCATCTCCGCTCCTTCTCTTCAGATAAATAAATGAGTTTTTATTTTAGGAAGAACCGGGCCTTTTGTCAAACCGGCCTTTAAACCGGACCGGTTTAAGGGCGAAGCGCGAAAGCCGGTTCAAAACTATTTTAAATTTTTATTTTCGCAATGACCGCCTTTGTCATCAAACCGGCATATAATTGGGCCGTCGGAAAAAGGAGGGGCAAAATCAAATTAAGGCGCAAGGCCATGCTCGGGGCCGCGGTCGTCGTCGGTTTCGCGGGGTGCGGCGTCTTCAAAAAAGTCGCTTCCAAAAAACAAAAAAACCACCCGCGAGGGGCGGCCGCGGGGAAAAATCGGCCGAGAGGTCTTACGGCAAAACGGTCTGCGCTCAGCCGGCTTTTGCGTAAAAGGCCCGGCCGGATTTAGCGAACTGGGCGAGCAAGGACCCCGGCTGGTTCAACTCCTCCGGCGCCAGCATGAGGATATCGAGCGGGACCAGGAACTTCCTCGTCAGTTTGGTCTCGACGCCGCTGATCATATCCGAGCGCTTAAAAATATTTTTCCCCCGAAAATCATGGGAAACGATAATCAGATCCAAATCACTGTCCCGACCAGCGGTTCCCTTGACTTGGGAGCCAAAAACAATAATCCGATCAACATCAACGGCCTTTTCCGCCAAGGCCTTTTTCAAGGACTCAACAATTCGCCCTATTTTTCTTTTATCCATTCGATCAACTCCCGGGATTGATCCAAAATTTTTCGGGTCTCCCCCTTGCGGTATTGTTTGACCAGATCTTGCAGATCCTTTGGGTACCGAATCGGCGCGCTGATATGGTTCATCCGCTCGAAAAAAGCGGACAAATGTTGCGGAACCTCCAAATTCAGTTTGCTCAAGAGAAAAGTCAAGATATGAGTCCTCGGCGGATTCTGATCCATGATTTTCACATAGAGGCCCTTCAGGCTTTTCTCCACCGCTAAATGGCAGAAAAAAATGGTATAGACATACAGGCCGTTCTTGAACAAGACCTCGGCGTTGACCAGGTCGTAATCCGCCTGCTTATGCCATTCCGCGCTTGTCTTCTTGTGGTTTTTCATGCCTCAAGTCCGGTTTTCTGAAGCTACCATCCGCAGGGGGCGGTGTCAACCCGGCCCTTATTGGAAATAAGCAAAACTCGCGGTCCAGTCCGGCAAGGCGGGCGCTTTTCCGGACGAGAGCAACTCGCGCCATTTCTCGTCGGTGAGCCGGTCGGACATGGGCTGCTTGAACTCGTAATAGGAATAGACCGGGCCGGCGCCGATCAGGATATGGCCCTGAGGCAGCTTGTAGGCGACCAGGAGTAATCGCAAATATCCGGTTCCTTCCTCGAGCACGCTACGCGTGTTCTGGTCGGTATGCACATCCGCGACCATGGTGGTTTTCTGGGTGGATGCTCCGGCGCCCGTGACAACGGAATTTATATTCTCGGCAAAATCCTTGATGAAATCGTAATCCGCCTGCTCAAGCTGCTTATTCTCAAGCTCCTTTTGCGAAATCTCCAGCAGGCGCGAAAGCACCTGATCCAAAGACTCGATCCGGCCCTTGCTCTCCGGGTCCAGGACCTTGAGGTCATCCAGTCCCTTCCTGGTCATTCTGGTCAAGGCCACCAGCCTTGCGTAAAATTCAGGCGCCGGCTCGACATAGCCCACCACCGGGAGTTGCGGCGGAGGCGGCTCCGCGGCTTCCGCGGTGATGGTCATGGTGTAGCTCTGCTTGACATAAAGGATGGTGTCATGCCGGAGCGCGGACCAGCTCCCGAGCGCCGCGTTCAATTCCTTGTCCTTCCAGGCGTCGGTCGAGGTGAAGGTGGGCCAGCCCGCTCCGCCCGGCTCCGAGACCAGGGATTTGAGCGCATAGAGCCAGGACCAGTAAAGGTTCTGGTTCCAGTCCGATTCCGGCACCGCGTCGAACTGTTTTTTCAATTTGTCAAAGGTTTCCTGGTAACGGCCGTAATGGGAATCGCCGGTCTGGTCCAAGACCGCGAGGGCGCGCTTGCTCCCGAGCACGGCCATGACATCCAAGCCCCGGGGGAACACCCGGATGCATCCGACATCCGGGATGCAGGCGGTTGTGAAGGCATTGGGGCCGGAGGTCTGGTCAATAGTGGGCGAGACCATCTGGCCGAGGATGAACGAATCCGGCACATAACGCTGGCCCATGAAACGGAAGCCCTGGGTCTTGGCCAGGGTGCGGACCAGTTGCTCCGGGGTCATGGCCCGGTCTTTTTCCATATCGAGGTTCACGCCCGACTGGCCGGTGCCGGAATAGATCGCGGGCTTGCGCAGCTTGGCGACCTGGGCCTGGAATTTTAGGAACATGCTGTCATTGGCAATTTGGGCGGGCGTGAATTTTTGTCCGAACACCGACCGGAGCGCATCCTGATAATCGTAAATGGAAAGGTCATCGGCAAACCCGACATAATACGCGGTTACCGCGTAAATCCGGTTCCATTTTTCAATCAGCGGCTGGTTGTCCACTTTAAGCTCGGAGGCCAGGCCGGCGATGGCCGCGGCCAAAATGGTCTGAACCTTGGCCTCTTCCGGACTGACCAGGGCATCGGGCTCGAAGGGCCCGTATTTTTTATCGCCCTTGATCAGCATGGTCATTCTTCCATACCACATCATGGCCTTGAAGTATCTCTTGAGGGTCTCGCTCTGGGTGTAATGGCCGCGCGGGACATACTGCGAGTAATCCTCCATATAGGTGAAAATGGATTTCGCCGCGGCCTCGGTCGCATCGGGAAATCCCTCATGCGCTTCGATTTTTTTCAGTTCCCACTCGACCTTGGCCTTGACCTCCTTGGGGACTTCAGCTTTGGGGTCGAGCAGCTTCAACCCGACCGTGAAAAAGGCCTCGCCCTTGAGATAGGCCTCATGGGTCGGTCCGGAAGTGTTCTTCGCGCGGTTCATCATCTCGGTCTGCATGGCCTGACTCACCTTGATCAAGTCCGGCGAGAATTGCTTCTCCTCGATCCGCTTCAAGGTTTCGTCGAACTGGATGTGATAAAGGTGGAGCAGCGAGTCACTGGTGACGAAGACCGGAAGGTCCATCTTTTTGATCTGGTCGTAGGCCTCGACCACATTGTCGTTGTATCCCCAGGGCACGGTGACAAAGCCATTTTTAAGGAGCAGGTCCACCGTTGGCTTTTGGCCGAGCATCCCGGAGAATTTTCCGTAATTCTGGACCTCGCCCGGCTTGAGGGGCAGGACATAGGGCGGCACGCTCGGGTTCAGGTTATATTTTACCGGCTCATAGAACTTGCCGAATTTTTCCTGAAGGGTGGGACCGGTCGGAGCCGGCGGCAGCAAAATTTCCTTTTCCCCGGCCATGCTTTTGCAGTGAACCAGCACCGCCAGCAGAACCAGCGCCGAAAAAAATCCCCAATATGCCAGCCTCGAATTCTTCATCACCATCGGTATCCCTCCCTTATTGCTCTATGCCCAAGCCCGGCAGGCCCATGCCCGCGGAACCCGTGAGACTCGCAAAGCTCGAAGTCCATTCGGGCAGCTCCGGCGCTTTCCCGCTCGAAAGCATTTCGCGCCATTTCTCGTCGGTCAGCCGGTCGGACATGGGCTGCTTGAATTCATAATACGAATAAACTGGGCCCACGCCCACCAGGATATGCCCCTCGGGCATCTTATAGGCGACCAGCATCAGCCGCAGATAGCCGGTGGCCTCTTCAAGCACCTTGCTGGTGTTCTGCTCGGTATGGACATCAGCCACCAGGGTGGTTTTCTGGGTGGCGTTGCCGGTCCCGGTCACGATCGAATTGATGTTGGCGGCGAAATCCTTGATGAAATCATAATCGCTCTGGGCGAGCTTCTGGTTGGCGAGTTCCCGCGTGGAAATGTCCAGCAAACGGCTCAGCACCCCGTCCAGGTCGCTTAGCCGCGCTTTGCTCTGCGCATCCAGAACCTTGAGGTCGGAGAGTCCTTTTTCCGTCATGCGGGTGAGCGCGATCAGTCGGGCGTAAAATTCCGGCGCCGGCTCCACATAGCCGACCACCGGCAATTCAATCGGTCGCGGCTGAGCCGAGGTGGTCCCGATGCCCGGGGTGTAACTTTGCTTCACATATAAAATGGTGTCGTGCCGGAGGGCGGACCAACTACCGAGCGCCGCATTCAATTGCTTGTCCTTCCAGGCGTCCGTCTGAGTGAAGGTGGGCCAGCCGGCTCCGCCCGGCTCCGAGACCAGGGACTTGAGCGCATAGAGCCACGACCAATAAAGGTTCTGGTTCCAGTCCGATTCCGGGACCGCGTCAAATTGCTT
>CAIUDS010000092.1 GCA_903897985.1 uncultured delta proteobacterium | reverse complement strand
TCTGGATTGAAGCGCATGAGGGCCTGGTCCCGGTCAGGAATTTTCTCGGCCCGGAGCTGAAAAAAGAAAGAAGGATTCAGGCGCTGAACGCTTTGGGCAAATTCCTGTTCCGGCTCGACCTGTTCGGGCTATCCTTTGCCTGTTATTACGGCGACCTGTTCAAGGCCCTTGAGACCGGCCACACGGTCGAGTATTGTATTTTCCGGCCCGACCTGCTCTCTTTCTCGTCGAGTCGCAAGGCCCGCATCCCGGTCTTCGATTCGTCCACGCTGATCACCCGCTTCATCAAGGAGGAATTTCTGGAGCCGTCCGACATCGTCTTTCTGCGCGAGGGCTACCAGAGCCACCGCCTGATCCAGCCAATGGAAAAGGCATAAAGGCGCGACGGCTTTAACCGGTTGTTGAAAATCTCGAATGGCCACAGTCATTCCCGCGAAAGCGGGAATCCAGATTATTGATAATACTGGATTCCCGGTCAAGCCGGGAATGACAGAAAGGGCCGCTGGAGGCATTTTTCAACAGCCTGCTAAAGTTCAAATCTGGAAATGCCTGCTTGGGCGCGCGCAAAGTCGGCCGCCCCCCAAGTCTGATGGAAATCAAAATCTTGACTTGAAGCGAGGATGGTGTTAGCCTTTATCCAGCAAGGGAAGCGCCCTTGCTGGATTTTTAGATGGGGGAAGCGAATTGGAAGAGAAATATCGGCCGGACCTGATCGAGCCCAAATGGCAGGGGCGTTGGGCGGAGCGGAAATCCTTCGAGGTCGAGCTGGACCCGAAGCGGCCCAAGTATTACCTGCTCGAGATGTTTCCCTACCCGTCCGGAAGACTGCACATGGGCCATGTCCGCAACTATTCCATCGGCGACCTGGTATCCCGCTACAAGGTCATGCGCGGGTGCAATGTTCTCCACCCCATGGGCTGGGACGCCTTCGGGCTGCCCGCGGAAAACGCCGCGATCGAGAACCGGACCCATCCGGCGAAGTGGACCTTCTCGAACATCGAGAACATGAAGAGCCAGCTCCAGCGGCTCGGTTATTCCTATGACTGGCGGCGCGAGTTCGCAACCTGCAATCCATCCTATTACAAATGGGAACAGGCGATTTTCCTCAAAATGCTCGAAAAGGGCCTCGCCTACAAGTCGCGCTCGTGGGTGAACTGGTGCCCGCGCTGCAACACCGTGCTCGCGAACGAGCAGGTGGAGGGCGGCTACTGCTGGCGCCACCCGGACACGCTGGTCGAGCAGAAGCTGTTATCGCAGTGGTTTTTCAAGATCACCGCCTATGCCGAGGAATTGCTGGACTTTACCCACAAGCTGCCGGGCTGGCCGGAAAAAGTGCTGGTCATGCAGCGGAACTGGATCGGCAAATCCCTGGGCGCTTTCATCCATTTCCCGCTGGAAAAAACTTACACCGATTTCGAGACCAAGGAGAAGATTGACAAGATCGTGGTCTATACCACCCGGCAGGACACGGTTTACGGCGTGACCTTCATGAGCATCGCGGCCGAGCACCCGCTCGCCGCTATTCTATCCAAGGGCACTGGGCAAGAAGAAAAAGTCTCTGACTTTTGCCGGCGGGTGCGGCTGGAGGACAAGCTAAAACGGACCGCGGATGACTATGTGAAAGAGGGCGTGTTCACCGGCGCGTA
>CAIUDS010000091.1 GCA_903897985.1 uncultured delta proteobacterium | reverse complement strand
TTATACAACATAATAGCTTGAAAAATAAGAGAAATCAAGTCCAAAAGAAACTAAAGAAAAAGTGTTAGACGGTCAGCCGAGGCGGCCTTGACAAATATTGGCAAAGGGTTTATAATCCTTATGCACTTGGGGGAAACAAATAGCATATTAACCAAGGAGGAGGCAAGATGAAGAAATTTGGACTGTTAATGGTTGCGGTGTTTTTAGGGCTGGGGCTGATGCTGGGCGGTTGCAACAAGCCGACCGCCGAGCTGGAGAAAGCGGAGCAGGCGTTGCAAGCGGCCAAGGATGCGGGCGCTCCGACCCTGGCGGCTGCGGACTACCAGGCTGCGGAGAACAAGCTGAACGCGGGCAAGAGTTCGATTGACGCCATCAAATACAGCCAGGCCAAGAGCGAGTTGGAGGAAGCCGCGCAATTGGCGGAAATCGCCCGTCAAAAGGCGGTGGCGGCCAAGCAAACGCCGGGAACTTCCGCGCCGGTAGCGGCGGCCCCGGTGGTCCAGAAGAAGGTTGAAACGCCGGCCGTGTCGAAATCGGATTTGACCGGTTACACCGTGAAACCGGGCGACTGCCTCTGGAAAATATCCGCGAAGAAGGACATTTACGGAGACGGTTATGTGTGGTCGCTGATTTATGACGCCAACAAGGACCAGATCAAAAACCCGAACCTGATCTATCCCAAGCAGGTGCTGAAGATCAAGACCGATGTCACCGATGAAGAAAAGAAGGCCGCGCGAAAGCGGGCGGGCGGCAAGTAAGTTCGCGCCGGGCTGATTATTTATCGGCTGAAAACCAAAACCGGGTCCTGATCCGATCAGGGCCCGGTTTTTTATTTCGGCCATTGGCAGCGATAGACCACCATCCGATCCCCCGCGCAAATAATGTTGTCCACCAGGGTCACCGAATAGACCGGCGAGAAATATTCGTCGCGGCTGACCACGCCCGGGTACCAGTTCGGGAACACGATCAGATAGGCGGGCTTTTTTTGCCGCAGGTAGTCCAGCGTAAGCCGGTCACGCTCGGGGCTCGGGATTCTCAGACCCTTCACCCTTTCGAGCAGTTCCGGGTTGACCAGCCCGACCAGGTCGAGCAGGGGCCTTTGCGAGACATAAGCGATGGCGCCGATGTCGTTGGCCGCGATGACCTCTTCCGGGTTGGTCCGGCCACTGACCCAACGCCCGATCTTAACCTGCATCTCGTCAATGTTTTTCACGCACTGCGCCGTGATCTGCGGCCAGAAATAGAGCGAAACGCCCGCGGCCCAGAGGATGAGCACAGCCATCCAGGCCTGTCGAGCCCGGAGCAAGATCTTGGAGCCGGACCAATTGGATAAGACCAAGAAAATCTTGTGCCAGGCATACACGCTGAGCAAAACGAAAAACGGCAGCAGTGGGATCAGGTAGCGCTGAAAATGATACTTGATCGGGGTGAGCAGCACGCTCGTGACCAGATACCCGACCGGCCAGAGCCAGACCAAAAATTTCGCGCGTTCCTCCGGCGCGCCGCGGAGCCATCTCCAAGCGAACCAGACCGCGCCGACCGGCAGGGCCAAATGCAGTAGGAAATGGTCGTGGTAAAAAAACTGGAGCACCAGGCTCAAATAGTCCAGGCTTCGGCCCCAGTTGAAAGGAAGATGCGTGGCGGAGAAGGTATTGGGCGTGAAATGGCCGGCGGCGAAAAAGGAGAACAGCGGATAGGGGATGGCGAGCAGGGCATATGCGATTCCCGCGGTCCAGGGAATTTGCGCGAGCCGGAACTTTTTTTCCTTGATAATTTTCC
>CAIUDS010000090.1 GCA_903897985.1 uncultured delta proteobacterium | reverse complement strand
TTATACAACATAATAGCTTGAAAAATAAGAGAAATCAAGTCCAAAAGAAACTAAAGAAAAAGTGTTAGACGGTCAGCGTCCAAACCCGGTCCCGGCAAAATTGCCGGCCGCGGGGTTTTGACAATCGGGGAAAATTTGTCGAACATAATTCGGCGGAAGGAAAAAGCGAACTGTGGGAAATGATTCGGAGGGCGGGCGCCAATGGCTACATCCGAAAAGCGGTGTTGACCTCGGGCGGCCTGGCCATGATGCTGGAGAAGTTTTTAAAAGAAAACCCGGGCTGAACCAGAGCCGGAAAGGGAGGAGTCAAATGCCGGAGAAACCGAGTGAAAAAGAAGAAGAACATTTTGCGCGGGTGGAATTCGAGCGCAAGAAGAAGGCGGAAGAAGAACGGCAGCGGCAGTTGCGGGATGCGGAAAAGAACCAATTAAAGGAATTGCATCATATGAGATGCCCGAAGTGCGGCATGCAACTGATCGAGATCGCTTACCGGGACCTCAAGATTGACAAGTGCTCGAGCTGCCACGGGGTCTGGCTCGACGCCGGCGAACTGGAAGCCGTCTCCAAATTCGAGGAAGGCCACTTCGAGCGCTTTTTCAGCGTGTTCAAAAAATAAAACCCGGATAAGCGGAATTAGTCCGGCATCACTTTTTCAGGTTCCACCAACCGTAGCGGATCAGTTCGCGCAGCGAATGCACATCCAGGGCCTCGCGGATCACATAAATTATTCCGGGAACATACCAGCGCAGCGCCCGCTCATGCCGCTGATAGATTTCCTCGATCGCCTCGCCATTTTTATTTTCCAGCGTTTTCCGCACCGCCTCGGCCAGGTTCGCCGCGATCAGCTCAACCGCCTGCCGCCCTTTTTCCGCGCTCGCCTTTTTTCTCGGGTCCTGGCCCATCACCCCGAAGCGTCTCAGACGCTCTAGAGTTGAAAGCCCCTCGGGCATGGCTTCGAGCCGCACCAACTCCGGCCGGAGCGCTCGCATGATCGAAGTCTCCCACATGCCGGCATGGTCACCGTAATATTGAAGCTCGAGCGCGAACATCTGCTCGGGCGCGCCGAGGGCGAACGCGCCGCCCGCCCGGTTGAAGCGCCGGCATTCTTTTTTGAGCAGGCTCACGAGCCAGGGCGGATAGTGGCCGGTGAGCAGGACGATCATCGAGAAGCCCATCTCTTTTAACTGCGTAAGCGTCTGTCGGACCAGGGTCCGATAGACTCCGCGCGGAAAGTGGAAGGTGAACGGAAAGGGCATGGTGTCGGACGCGCCCCAGAACATGGCCGGGAACAGCACGCCCCCGGTTTTCGCCGCGGCCATTTCGCACAGCGCATAAGCCTTGAGCCCGTCCAGCCCCAGCGGGTTGTGCTCGCCGTGCCACTCGAGCGCGCCCATCGGCACATAGGCGACCGGAGATTTTTTAAGCATCTCCCGCGCCGCCTCCGGCCGCGCCTCCTCGAACTTAATGTAATCCATCTTACACACCTTGGGGTCAGAGCTTGAGTTATAAGTTATCGGGGCCGGCTCGCAGCCGTGCCGGGTGCGGGCGATGAGATCGTCCTGGGTGGCGCGGTCGAGCACGGTGAACAGGCCGCTGTAACCGGCCACTCTAACCACCAGGCCGCGGTGCCGTTCCGGGAATTGCTGCGCCTCCCTCAGGGTTTCCGCGCTCAGGATATTATACTGGACATGGAACCCGCCCAGGCGGAAGTAGGCGCGGTTGAGTTCGGCGAATTTGCGCAGGTTCTCGTCGCCCGAGAGCAGGTCGGGGTTGAAGGCCATGTTGAGCGCGCAGCCGTTGGTGATTCTCACTCCGTCAATTTTCGCCACCGAGCGGAACACCGCGGTCGGGCCTTTCAATTCGCGGCCGCGTCCAGGCGACACCCCGGCTCCCAAGCTATCTCCGCGCAGCCGGCCGTCGGGCAAGGCCCCGGTTAGGATCCCGAAGACCAAATGGCTGCTCATCGAATAAATGCCGGGCCGGAAAGCGCCGCCCCGGAAATTTTGGTGGCGCGCCACCTCTTGGCAATAAATTTCCGCGGCTCTTCGGGCGAACCCGTCCGCGAGTTCGTCGTCATTGCCGTATTTGGGCACGCGGTTAAGGAGCATCTGCCGAAGCGGCTCGGCGTCTTTAAAATTATTTTGCATCCCCTTCAGCAGTTCGCTCATGGTAACCTTCTTCCGGTCAAAGACCAGGGTCTTGAGCGCGGCGAGCGAGTCCGCGACATCCGCCAGCCCCACCGCCTGCGGCCCGGTGAAGTTGTAGCGCGCCCCGCCCGAGGTCACATCCTTGCCCCGGCCGAGACAGTCGTCAATGGTGGAAGAGATGAAGGGCGTGGGCTTGAGCTCGGCATGCGCCTGGTCGCAAAAATTCATGGCCTCGGCCATGCGTTTTACAAAATAGCTCACCTGGCTTTGCCAGGCCCGGATGAGATCATCAATGCTGTGGAATCCCCGCGGGTCTCCGGTGGCGGGACCACTCTGCTTCCCGCGCATGATTCCGTAGAAATCCATCGCGCCCAGCTGGAGCGCCTTGGCGCTGGCGCGGAAATATTTGAGCAGCATCAGATAGTGCGGGCCGCGCGGTTTCCCGTTCCGCCGCGGCAGCAGATAAGGCCCGAATTTGCGGTTGACAAAATTCCGGTGCGCGACCAGGTCCATGCCGTCGCCGTTCGCGAGCGCGAATTCGAGACAACGGGCGATATTGACCAGGTTGGAGTCGGTGGAGCCGAAGGCGCTGCCGTTGGTGGTCGGCTCGACGCAGCCCACGAGCGCATAGTCGCGCGCCTCCGGCTCGGGCACGCCGCAGGAAACGAGTCCGGGCACGATCACCGAGTCGTTGAAGAGGGACATCATGGCCCCGCGGCGGACCGCGTCATAAACCGCGTTGGAGAAATCGGGCGGGGTCTGGGGATGGAACCGGACCGCGAGGTTGGGGGACACGGTGCGGATGGCGTCATGCGCGGCGAGAAAAATGCGGGAGAGTTCGCTGGTGGCGTCAGAGCCGGACGCGTCCGTGCCGCCGATGGTCAGGCTCTGGGCAATGGGCGGACCCGAGGTCACGGACAGGACAATGGTGTCCAGGACATTCACCACTTCGCTCATCTTTATATACAGGCACTCGATCAACTCCTGCGCCGACGCCGGCGTGGTCCTGCCCTGCTCAAGGTCTTGCCGATAAAACGGATAAAGCGCCTGGTCCAGCCGACCCGGGCTGATGGCAAACCCGCCGCACTCGAGCTGGCAAATAAGCTGGTTGAACCAGACCGCCGAGACCGCCTCGTAAAAATCGCGCGGCGGATTCTCCGGAACCTGGGCGCAGACCTGCGCGATGCGGAGCAATTCCTGTTTGCGGGCCGGGTCGCTTTCTCGACCTTCCAGGCGCAAGGCCTCCAGGGCAAAGCGCCGCGCGAAATTCACCGCGGCCTCGCAAACGATAATCACCGCCTGGAGGAATTCTTTCCTCTTTTCTCCTTCCTCTTTCCCAACTTGCGTCAGTTTATTCTCGGCCTCGGCCTTGATGCCTTTGAATCCCTTTTGGAGCAGGTTATGGTTCCCGACGATAAAATGTCCGATGCCGTTCTGGAACTCGGCCTCGACCGTGAACACCAGCTTGAACACATCCTTCTGGAGCTCCCGAGGCATCAGCGCAAACGCCCGTTCCCAAACGGTCTTGCCGCGCCAGAAAGGCAGGGCCTTTTTGATGGCGGCCTTGTCTGCCATACTGACCTGAAACGGCTGGACCGGCCGGGAGTCGTAGGTGTCGAGTTGGGTCTCGAGCGCAAAGGACTTGATCTCCGGGAACAAGGGCGAGCCCTTGCGCTTGCTCGAGCGGTTGCCCACGATGAGTTCGCCTTCGTAAATCCTGACAGTCATGTTCTCGAGCAGCATTTTCAGGGCCAGGGCGTTGCGGATCACCTGCGGCCGGCCCTCGGTCTGCCTCATCGCCTCGGTCCAAATCACCGCCCGCTCCGGGCAAATCTCGAACGGGCTGTTCAATAGCGATTCCTTCAACTTTTCCGTCCGGGCTGTCATCACCTTTTATTATATAAGCGGCATTTAGCCGAGGCAAACCGGTGAACGGTGAATGGTGAAAGGTTGAAAGGGTGAAGGGGTGAAGGGAGGAATTCGGGAATTATAAATCTTCACCGCAAAGGCGCAAAGGACGCAAAGAAAATAAAAGCATTTTTTACCACAGAGGACACAGAGAGCACAGAGAATTTCTATTTTCTGTAATTTGCGAAGCCCTTCGGAGCTCGGTAATCCGAGCGAAGTAGGGTAATCTGCCATGCTTCTGCGCTGACCCCCGACCGCTATCCACTAAGCACTGTTTTTTTACCACAGAGGACAGGGAGGACACAGAGAATTTGCAAGGGTTTTTGACGCGGGATTAAGAACTTTAAAACTTTGAAACCCTAAAACCTTAAAACCTCGCGTTTGGGCTTCTGCCGTTAACTATAAACTTTAGACCTGACCCCGCCGGCTTTATATGGTGACGCTTTCAACATTCGATACAATTAATTATCCTAACAAGGTTTGTAGCTTAGGAAATGAATCCTCAAATGATTTAGAAGCATACTCAAATCTGCTTTTAAGATTATCTCCAATAATTTTGGCGAATCTCTCGCCGACATTATTATCTGGATCGATAACGCATATATTTTTAATTCTACTCTTCCCCTCCGCTCCAAGTGCACACATATATTTGAAAAACATATCACTTTCGGGCAAAGAATACCCAATGATAATTATATGTTCAGCCGTTGCCAATGCATCTGTAGCGGCTTTCCATACAGGAAATATGTCGTTATAATAATCGGTTTTATTCCAAGTTGGTGGTATTATTAGTGCATTTACATTACGATTCGAACAACATGATCCGCCATCTTTGAACCTGCTAACATCTAAATAATTGGTTGTCCTATTTTCAGCACGAATAACCAAGGAATGTGAAAAGTCAGAGAACACCGTCAATTTATGGCAGTTTTGACATTTAAACCAATTAATGGAACCATGCAATTTCAAATATTCATAAGAACTATGCCCTTTACTCTCCAGGCAATAATCTAATGGCATATTCATTGCTCTAACAGGTTGTTGAAAAAGTCGAATTGTTGAATCCTTTTTCATCAAATTGCGTCTTAACATAAATTTGATTTAGAAGGAGGAGTTGAATGCGGGGCAAAGAAGACAGGCAGGCGAGCATGTTGGTTCTGATGAACCCG
>CAIUDS010000089.1 GCA_903897985.1 uncultured delta proteobacterium | reverse complement strand
GCGCCATCCTGGTGGTGGCGATCCTGTTCCTGTTCCTGTTCAATCTCCGCACCGCCATCGTTTCCTGCGCCGCGATCCCGCTTTCTTTATTGGGGGCCATCACCATCCTGGACCGGCTCGGATTCAGCCTGAACATGATGACCCTGGGCGGGCTGGCCATCGCCGTGGGCGAGGTGGTGGATGACGCCGTGGTGGATGTGGAGAATATCTTTCGGCGCCTGCGCGAGAACCAGCACCGGGAAAATCAGCGGCCGGTTTTCTCGGTCATCCTGAACGCTTCCCTCGAGGTAAGGGGCGCGGTGATCTTCGCCACTTTTTCGGTGGTGCTGGTTTTCATCCCGATCCTGACCATGTCCGGGGTGGCCGGCCGTCTGTTCATGCCCCTGGCCGTCGCTTACATTTCCGCGGTGCTTTGTTCGCTCGTGGTGGCCTTCACGGTTACGCCCGCGCTCTGCTATTTATTGCTGGAGCGCCACGCGCTGCCGGAAAGAGAGCCGCCCTTGGTCCGGTGGCTGAAAAAAGGCTATGGCAATTTTTTGACCCGGGCCGACCGCCGTCTCAAAATCCTGCTGATCGGAGTGGCGGTCCTGATCCTGCTCGGAGCGGCCGCGGTCCCCTTCCTGGCCGGCAGCTTCCTGCCTGAACTGCGCGAGGGCCATTTCATCATCCATCTGGTGGCGATCCCCGGGACCTCGCTTAGCGAATCCCTGCGCATGGGGAAACATGTCTGCGAGGGTTTGTTGAAAATCCCCTTGGTCCGCAAGGTCTCGCAAAGTGTGGGTCGGGCGGAAAAAGCCGAAGACATCCTGGGCACTCATCACAGCGAGATCCAGGTGGAGTTGAAGCCGATGGGGAAGCGGGAAGCGGGCCGGGTGGAAACGGAAATCCGAAACACCCTTGCCGGCTATCCCGGGGCGAATTTCAGCATGATGACCTTTTTGTCGGAGCGGGTGATGGAAACCATCTCCGGCTATGTCTCTCCGGTGGTGGTCAATATCTTCGGCGATGACCTGGACCTGCTGGACCGGAAGGCGGAGGAAGTCGCCGCGGTCCTGAATCAAATTCCCGGCGCCGCGGAAGTGATGGTTGAATCTCCGAGCGGAACCCCGGAACTGGCGATTAAGATAAAAGATGACGCGGTCCGGCGGTGGGGATTCACCAAGCTGGAAGTGCTGGCCGCGGCGCGGACCGCTTTTCAGGGAGAGCGGGTGGCTGAGGTCTATGACGGCAACCGGGTGTTTGAGGTTTCGGTCATCCTCCATCCGCGGAGCCGGAAGCAGCCCGACCAGGTCGGAAAATTGCCGCTCCGAAATGCTCAGGGCAATTATGTCCCGCTCGAACAACTGGCGGATATTTTTGAAACCTCCGGAAGATACGCCGTGCTTCACCAGGGCGCGCGGAGGCTGCAAACCGTCACCTGCAATGTGAGGGGAAGGGATTTTAGCGGCTTTGTCCGAGAGGCCGAAACGCAAATCCGGCAAAAGGTTTCTTTCCCGGCCGGGACCTATCTGGAATTCACCGGCGCCTATCAGGCCCAGGCGCGTTCGCGCCACGATCTGCTGGTCCATTCCCTGCTCGCGCTGGCGGGAATCCTCCTGCTCCTTTCCGTGGTCACCGGACACTACCGGAACCTGGCGCTGATTATTTTAAACCTGCCCTTTGCCCTGGTCGGAGGCGTGTTCGCGGCCTTGCTTGCCGGCGGGAGCATCACGGTCGGTTCCCTGGTCGGCTTTGTCACCCTGTTCGGGATCACCCTCCGAAATTCCATCATGATGCTTTCCCATTTTGAGCACCTGGTAACCCAGGAGGGAATGAAATGGGGAATGGATGCCGCGATGCGGGGAGCTTCCGAGCGGCTGGCGCCCATCCTGATGACCGCCCTGGTCACCGCCATGGGCCTGATGCCCCTGGCCCTGGCCAGCGGAGCGCCCGGCACCGAGATTGAAGGGCCCATGGCCATTATCATCCTGGGAGGATTGATCACCTCCACCCTGCTCAACCTGCTGGTGATCCCGCCCCTGGCCCGGCGGCTGGGCAAATTCTAAAAAACGCTCCGCCCGCCCAAGCAATTTTTCCCGCGCTTGCGTTCCGCTTGAACTTTCCGGGGCGGAGCGGTAAAGTGTGGTCAAGTCATGGGAGGAATGGCCGGATGAAAACAAAACTTGCAGGGGTTATGGTTTTGGGCTGGGGGCTGGTTTTTTTGAGCGGCTGCGCCAAGGCGCCGCATCTTCGGCCCGGGTATGAGGCGCCGGAGGAAATTGCGGACCGTTACCATGAAGCCCTGCGCTGGCAGGACTATGAGTCCGCGCGCAAGTATGTCCTGCCCGCGGCGCTCCCCGCGTTCGACCAGTTCGTCAAGCAAAGCACCGGCAACCTTACCGTCGCGGACTACACCATCTCGGACGCCGAACTCGGCGACGAGGGTTATTCCGCGCGGGTAACAGTCAAACGCATATATACCCTGGCGCCCTCGGCCACGCAGAAAGAGGACAATATGGTCCAGACCTGGAAACTGATTGCCGGCCAATGGCTGCTCAGCGGACCGCCCTTTTAAATTCCATGCCCGGAAAAATCATGATCGTGGCCGGCGAGGCTTCCGCCGACCTCCATGCCGCGGCCCTGGTGGCAAAACTCAAGCAGCTTGACCCCGCGCTCGAGGTTTACGGCGTGGGCGGAGAGCGCTTGAAGCAGGAAGGCGCCAAGATCTGGTTCGATTTCTCACGCATGGGGGTGGTCGGAATCCTCGAAGTCTTTCCCAAGCTCAAATATTTTCTCGCGGCCCGCAAGCGCCTCGCCCAAAGCATCGCCACGGAAAAACCCGCGTTGGTGATCCTGCTCGACCTGCCCGACTTCAATTTGAGCCTGGCCAAAAAAATCAAGGCCCGACACCCGAGCTCGAAGATCGTTTATT
>CAIUDS010000088.1 GCA_903897985.1 uncultured delta proteobacterium | reverse complement strand
GATGGGCGTGATGCTCTCCGCGGGCGGCTCGCTCCGCTGGCTGCGGGAGGTCCTGCGCGAAACCAAGCCGGGCATTGACTATCCGGAAATGACCGCGCTCGCGGAGAAAACTCCGATCGGCGCGGAAGGTTTGTTCTTTCTTCCCTATCTCACCGGCGAGCGCACTCCCCATTTCGACCCTTACGCCCGGGGTGTGTTCTTCGGGTTGTCGCTCAAACATTCGCTGGGACATATTGTTCGCGCGGTCATGGAAGGCGTAAGTTTCGGCCTGAAGGACTCCGCGGAAATCATGAAACAGACTGGAATGAAAATGGGCAGGCTGTGCCTGTCAGGGGGAGGGGCTAAAAGCCCCTTCTGGTCGCAGATGTTCGCGGACCTGCTTGAAACCGAAATCCACCGCCTCGCGGTTGACGAAGGCCCGAGCTTCGGGGCCGCGCTTCTGGCCATGGTCGGGACTAAAAGGTTCAAAGATGTCCCAGCCGCGGCCAAAATGACCTTGAGGCTAAGGGACAGCTTCAAACCGGCGACAAAAACCAGCAAAGCGTATCAGGAATTATATCAGGAATGGAAGACGCTTTATTCGGCATTGAAGGGAAGATTTAAAAAATTGGCCATTAAACGGTTTTAAGCGGAATACAGTTCTTTTTCGGTATGGAAGCCGTCGGCGACGATGACTTCGCGCATGTTTTCGGCGTCCACCGAGATGGGGTGGAGCAGGATGGCGGGGATTTCGGTTTTGCCGTTGGGTTCGCGCTGATCGGCGCCCGGGACCTGCTGGCCCTTGAGCATGAGCACGAGGGCCTCCGCGGCGCGGGTGGCCTGGAGCCGGAGCGGCATGTAGATGGTCATGCTCTGCTCGCCCTTGACAATCCTTTTGCAGGCGTCGGTTTCCGCGTCCATGCCGGTGACCAGGACCTTGCCGGCCAGGCCGGCCTCCTTCAGCGCCTTGACCGCTCCGCCCGCGGTGCCGTCATTGCTGGCAATGATGGCGTCGGGTTTCGCGCCGGACGAGAGCAGGCTGCGGACGATGGCATAGGCTTTTTCCGGCGACCAGTCCGGAGTCCAGCTCTCGCCGATCAAACGCGCCTTGCCGGCCTTGATCGCGGGCTCGAGGGCTTGTTTCTGGCCCTCGCGCAGCCAGATGGAATTGCTGTCCGTCTCCGAGCCCATCAGGAGAAAGTAGTTCCCCGCGGGCTTGCGTTTCAAACAGTATTCCGCCATCCATCTTCCGATCTGGACCCCATCGTAGGCCACGAACAAGTCATACTCGCAATTGCGGATCAGACGGTCATAGGCGATCACCTTGACCCCGCGCTTTTGCGCCAGCTCCACCGCGGGCGCGATGCGCTCGGCGTCAATGGAGACGATGATCAAGCCCTGCGCGCCCTGGGCGATCAATTCTTCGGCCTGGCGGAGCTGGAGACCGGCGTCACCGCTGGCCACGGTCTCGAGCACTTCCGCGCCCAGCCGCTTGCAGCGGCGGGCCAAAATCTCGCGCTCCCGTTGCCAGCGCTCCTCGCGCAGGTTGTCCAGCACGATCCCGATTTTCATCCGCATCTTGAGTTCGGGCAGCTCAAAGCCCTGGAACTCGCCCCCCAGGATGAGGGACTGGTCCAACACGCTCACCGCGGTGTTCTCGACATTCTCCACGCTGATCGCAATCAGGTCCGCGGCGCGCTTGACCAGACCCATGGCCTTGATGATTTCGGAGCCGGCCTTGCTCTGGTCCTCCGTCGCAATCCGGATCACCTCCACCGACGCGGTCAGTTCCTCCATGGCCTTGCTCACCCGCTGGGACGATTCCGCCTGTTCCTTGGTCGCAATCTTGACCCGCTCGGTCAGGTCCCGCATTTTTTCCGCGCGCTCCTTCAAGTAGGCGCTGGAGTCGTCCTGCTCCCGCATCGCGGTCTTGATCAACTGGGTGCGCTCATCCACTTCGGAGGACGATTGATAGACCTGGTTGGCCAGGCCCACCTGCGCCTCGGTGGCCTCCGCGATCTGGCGCGAGTATTTCGCCGAGCTCTCCATCTCCTCCTGCACTTCCGCAATGGACTGCCGGGCCTCGCTCGAGAGCCGGATGCCCTCGCGCGCCCGCTCATAGGCCTGGCTGATGGTGTCCTGCGCCTCCTTCACCGCCCGGCGGGTCCGGTTGATCAGCCCCTCGATCTCCTTGGTGCTATCGCTGGTCCGCCGCGCCAGGTCCTTGATCTCGGTCGCCACCACCATGAAGCCGCGGCCCTGCTCGCCGGCCTTGGCCGCCATGATCGAGGCGTTTAGGGACAGGAGATGGGTCTCGGAGGCGATGTCGCTGATCACGGTGATGATCTCGCCGATCTCCTGGGAATGCGCGGCCAACTCGGTCATCACCTTGGTCGCCTGGTTGACCGAGGCCTCGATTTTTTCCATGCCCAGCGCCCAGCTCGAGACCACATTGCCGGCCCGGCCGCCCTGCTCGCGCGCAGCCGCGGCAAGCCGCGCGGACTCCTCGGCCCGCTTTCTGATCTGCGAGGCGGCCTGGTCAATCTCGCGCATGGAGCCGGAGGTTTTGGTGGACGCGCTCGAGAGGCTTTCCGTGGCATGGGCCACGCTTTGAATATTGGTGGCCATCTGGGCGATGGCCGTGACCAGGTCCCGCACCAACCCGGCCAACTCGCCGGTCATCTCGGAGACCTGCTGGATATTGGCGGTCATCTGGTAGCCGGCGCTCGAGGTTTCCTGACTCAGGTTCTTCAACTCGTCCACATTGTTGTGGATCTGGCGGATGCCCGAGTCTATGCGCGAGAGGCTCTGCCCGGTCTCCGCGACCGAGTCAATCTGGCTTTCGGAGGCGCGCGCCAGCTTCCCGCTCTGCTCGATGATCTCGTGGGTGAGCCCGCGCAGGTCGTCGGTCAGCCGGAAGGACTGGCCCATGACGCTGGTGATGCTTTGATGGAAATCCCCGAGCGGGACCAGAACCCGGCCGCGGCCTTTTTCCATGGTGAAATTTTCCGCCCCTTCCCGGAGCTTGCCCGCGCTCGCGGATCGGATATATTTATGGAGCCGGTCCCCGCTCTGGGCATCCATCACATAGACCTCGCCCATCAGGTAATAAATGATTCCGGTGACCACCTGGATGAGGATGGAGAAGAGGACGCTGAAGGCTGCGAGATAGCTCAGGTTCTTGGCGGAGAACCCGGCGCCGGTGATATTCAAAAGCGCCAGCCCGAAAATAAAAAGCATCAGCGCGACCAGCGCCAGCAGAGCCGGGACAAATTTTAACTTGATCTTTCTCATCTCGCGGTTATCGCCCGGATTCCGGAGCGATGCTCATTTTTATTATAATAATCTTTTCAAGAAAATTTTGCCACTGGATTTGCCGGCGCGCGGCCGCTTTCGCCTCTTGGCCCTCCGGCGCGTTTTTGTTCATCGGGCATGGCGGACTGGTAGCCCTGAAACCCGATAATTTTTACCACAGTTTTTCCGGGAGTCCAAACCGGTTGTTGCGGGGGAAGCAGGAATTATTCGCCATCAATCAGTTTTTCGCGGCATCATATTTTCAAGAAGCGGGGGATTGTGCTATTAGTATCGGGCGGTTAAGCGCTTGAATTTGGCGGCCAATTCCTGGAGGTGAAAACGGTGAGAACCAAGGTTGCGTGGACGGTTCTAATTTTATTGATTCTGTGCTGGCCGGCTGCTTATGGGCAGGATGAGCTCCCGAAGCCGGCGGTTGCGGTTGTTGTTTTTCAAGGTCTGGCCGTGCAGTGGGATTTCACGCCGGTTTATGCGCTCGAGGGCAATGCCCGGAATCTTCCGGGGAGGAAGGAAACGGTTGCGGGACCGGCTGTGGCGCTGCTGGAAAAACCGGCGACTCCGTTGCCGCGGCTTCTGGGCCAGGAGGCGACCGATGGCAGGATCGGCCTGCTTTCGAGGGATCAACTGCCCAAGGAAAGCGTGAGTATCGAGGCCTGGATTCTGGATCATGTGGACCAGCCGGTGGGGGCGCTGGCCGGCGCGGTCAGCGGGGAACAGGCCATGGACAACGGCTGGTTCCTGGCTTTCTATGATCGCCGGATTTATTTCGGACTCAAAGGCTCCGGCAATCCGGCCGGCGCCCTGACCGTGATTTCCGAGCTTAAGCCCAAGCCCTGGAAGAAATGGTTTTACCATGTGGTCGGGGTGTATGACGGCTCCGTGATGAAGCTTTATGTCAATGGCGATCTAGCCGCGAGCTCGGATGCGCAATCCGGGGAGATCGCTTATGGAAGGGAAACGCAATTTGAGGTGATCGGTTATTTTCAAAACGAGCCGTACATGCAACTCGGGAACCTGGTTCGGGAGGTCTGGCTTTATGACCGGCCGCTCTCCGCGGAGGAGATCAAGTCGCGGATGGATGACTACCGGATCCGGGCGGAGGAAGGGATCGGGTTGACCGTGGCTCCCCATTTCACCATGGGGCCGATCCTGCAGAATGTGACCAGGGACGGCGTTACCATCTCCTGGGAAACCGACCGGCCCGCGACCGGCATGGTCAAATATGGCGCCAGCGCCGCGCTGGGCAAAGAGCTGGCAGCGCCGGAGAGTTCCCGGATGCACAAGGTTACGCTCAAGGGTCTGGACCCGGGCAGCCCTTATTTTTACAGCGTGACCGCGAAGACCGAAACCGGGCCCGAACTCGAGTCCGGGACGCTTACTTTCAAGACCGCGGTTGCCGCGGAGGGCGCTTTCACTTTCGCGCTGCT
>CAIUDS010000087.1 GCA_903897985.1 uncultured delta proteobacterium | reverse complement strand
GCCAGGTTGACGAGAAGGCCCTGCGCAAACTGGTCCGGTTCCAGATCGAAAATGGCACGGACGCGCTGGTGCCTTCCGGCACCACCGGCGAGAGCGCCACCCTGTCCCATCCGGAACACCGGCTGGTCACGGACATTGTTATTGACGAGGCGAAGAAGCGCGTGCCGGTGATCGCGGGCTGCGGCTCGAACTCGACGCAGGAAGCGATAGACCTTACGGTTCACGCGGAAAAGGCCGGGGCGAACGGGGCGCTCTCGGTGGTGCCCTATTACAACAAGCCCAGTCAGGAAGGCCTGTACCAGCATTTCAAGGCGATCGCCAAAAAGACGCATCTGCCCATGATCGTATATAACATCCCGGGCCGGACCGGGGTGAACCTGAGCCCGGAGACCGCGGCGCGGCTGGCGGAAATAGATAATATCGTCGGGCTGAAGGACGCAACGGGAAACCTGACCCAGACCGCGGAGACCCTATACCTGACCAAGGGCAAGCTCAAGATTTATGCCGGGGATGACAGCCTGCTTTTGCCCATGCTCTCGATCGGGGCCTCGGGCGGAATCCTGGTGATGAGCAATATCGCGCCCAAGTTGTCGGCGCAGCTTTGGGACAACTGGAAAGCGGGCCAGCTCAAGCAGGCCGAGAAAATCCATTACCGGCTGCACCTCTTGAATCGGGTGCTTTACCTCGAGACCAATCCGATCCCGGTCAAGTGGGCGGTGCACCGGCTGGGACTGATCAGCGACGAGATCCGGCTGCCGCTTACCAAGCTTGCCGCAAAGTTCCAGCCCCAGGTGGAGGCGGCGATGAAGGAGGTCGGCTTAATTGACTAAAGGCAAGGTGAAAGTCGCCATCAGCGGCGCCCTGGGGCGGATGGGCAAGGAATTGATCCGCGCCGCCGCGGCCTCGAAGGAATGTTCACTCGCCTCGGCCTTTGAACAGGCCGGGCGCCCGGAAATCGGCAAGGACGCCGGCCTGTGCGCCGGGATCGAGGAACTGGGGATCAAGGTCGGCGCGGACGCGAAAGCCGCGATCAAGCGGGGACAGGTCTTGATCGAATTCACTTTCCCGGAGCCGACCCTCGAGCATCTCCGGCTCGCGTCCAAATGTGGCGTGGCCGCGGTGATCGGCACCACCGGCTTGAGCGACGCGCAAAAGCGGGAGCTCCAGAAATATTCCAAAACCATCCCGGTGCTGTTTTCCGCCAACATGAGTCTGGGCATGAACCTGCTGTTCGCGCTCGCCCGGCAAAGCGCGCAAATATTGGACGCGGGTTACGACCTGGAGGTGATCGAGGCTCACCACCGGATGAAAAAGGACGCGCCCAGCGGGACCGCGCTGAAGCTGGCCGAGGAACTGGCCGCGGGCCGGGGCTGGGACCTCAAGAAGGCGGCGCGTTATCACCGGGAAGGCCTGATCGGGGCTCGGCCGGAAATGGAGATCGGCATCTCGAGCATCCGGGCCGGGGATATTGTCGGCGACCACACCGTGATCCTGGCCGGGACCGGGGAAAGGCTTGAACTGACGCATCGGGTTTCCTCCCGCGCAACCTTTGCCCGGGGCGCGCTCCGGGCCGCAAAGTGGCTCGCGGCAAAGCCGGCCGGGCTGTATTCGATGCAAGACTGCCTTGAACTCAAATGAGAACCCGGCCCGGGAAAAAAGCCCTGCTGCTCGCGGCGCTGGGCCTGGGCGCTTTCGCGGCCGGGCCGAACCGGGTCAATCTTTTTTATCAGGTCTCGGCCCAGCCCTATAGTTATAACAACTATCTCCAGGGAACCATCGAGCGGCAAGGGGAGACGCTGCCGGTGCATCTCCAGTTTGTCCGGAATTGGCAAATGCAGAAGTCGGGCAAGGATCGCTACCTGCTCCAGGAATGGGGGAAAAAATATCAGGGCGGCGATTTCAATTTTTCCGAGGTGGGCCTGCCCGGGCCGGACGAGCGGGTGGAAAGGATCATGGATGCGCTGGGCCGGGTGGACAAGGTTACCCGATACCCGGCCGGGCACAGATATTATTTGAACCTGCTGGTGTTCCCGGACCATCCGGTTGCCGCGGGAGACACCTGGAAATACGAGGATCGGCTGAACTTGAACCTTTTCGGAAAAACCGTTCCCTGCGCTTGCGCGGTCGCCTACCAGTTGGAAAATATCCTGCTCTACCGGAAAAATTTCCGCTCCGCCAAAATCCTGCTTAACGGCTCCTGTCGCAGCGCCCCCGGGCCCAACCCCGAACTGGATTACCGCTTCTCGGGCAAAATCTTCTTCGACCTGGACCGCGGCCGCGAACTGGATTACCAGCTCAACTATTCCTGGGTAAAATCACAGCCGGACCAGGATTTGAAAGATACCGCCAACCTCGAACTCTATTCCATTTTTGAAAAATGAGCGCGGTGTCCCCTTTAATTGTGGGGCAGACATCTTGCCTGCCAACACCATGATTTTGCAGGCTGGAAGCCCGCACCACAACTGAACACTAGATGGCAGGGCAGGGGCTTGCCCTGGCCCGGCAATCCCGCGGATAAATAGGCTCAGGCGCCGGGTTCGAGGACTTTGCGAAAAGCGCTGACCATTTTATCGTTGAGGTCCACCAGATAAATCGTTTCGATTTTCTTGTCGCCGAAGTTCAAGATCGCGTCTATGATGGCCTTGGCCGCCTCCAGGGGCGCGACCTTGCCGGTGCCGGCGCCCATGCCCGGAAAGGCCAGGGACTTGATCTGTTTCTTCTTCGCGAGTTCGAGCGCCGCGGTGACCGCGCGGAAAACTTTTTCGGGATTGGTTCCCGAGACCGGCTTCTTCATGGTGGGCGCGTGGATCACCCATTGGCAGGGGAGCTTGCCGGCCTTGGTCAGGATCGCCTCGCCCACGGCAATGGGCGCCTGGGCCATGGCCTCTTTCTCGATCGCGGCGCCCCCGAATTTCTTGATCGCCCCGGCCACGCCCCCGCCCATCACGCCCTCGGAATTGGCCGGGTTCACGATCGCCTCGACCGCAATCTCCACCAGGCTCTTCTGCTCAACCATAATTTTCATTCCATTCCCTCCCGGGTTTCACCCTGATATTTTAGAAATGAACCAAGTCTGGCAGGTTTCTCTTTAAAAAGAACCAGGACCATCAGGTCAACTCGCTCTCGATGGTTTTCAAGATCTCATCCCGGGCCAGTTCCTCCAGGATCACATACTTGGCCGCCAGGGCCTGCGCCAATTTTTTGCTCCTCCCGAAACTGCCCAGCCGCTTTTCCTCCGCGTCTATCACCAGCGCCCGCAGCCGCTTCTCCTGCCGGATCAGCCCGCACAGCTCGTAGATTTCCTGGTAAATCTCGCCGAACTGCGGCCCTTCATAATATTTATCCCGGCTGAGTCCCACATTGGCCCTCCCGTCCGTGACCACGATCAGCATGGGCAGCAGGTCCGGCTCCCGCCGGAGTTCGCGCGACAAAACCTGGTAGGCCGTCAGCAGTCCGTGCCCAAGCGGGGTCTTGCCCCCGGTCGGCATCTCCTCGAGCTGCTTCTTGGCCAGTTCGATCGAGTTGGTGGGCTGGAGCAAAAGTTCCGCTTTCATGCCCCGGAAGGCGATCAGGCCCACCTTGTCCCGCTTCTGGTAGGCCTCGAGCAAAAGCGCGAAAATGGCGCCCTTGGTCTCGCTCATCAGCTTGGTCCCCATCGAGCCGGAGGCGTCCACTACGAACAGGAGCAGGTTGCTGGTCTTTTTCATCCGGATTTTCTCCCGGATATCCGGCTCCTGGATGTTGATCGCCAGATGCGTGCGCGGCCGGCGTTTCTGCAGCGGCGCGCTCGCCCGCAGGGTCGCGTCCAGGGCCAGGTCGTTGTTGAGCCGCTCCGAGGTGGCGCGCACATAGCGCCCGGTGCGGTTGGAAGTCCGGCTCCGGATGCGGCGTCCGCTCTGGTTCCGCTTGAGGGTGTCGCGCGCGAACTTGATGTCCCGGGTGCTGACCGAAAGCGGTTTGCCGATCTCGAATATTTTTTCCTGGACCGGAGTCTGGCCCCGGCCGGACATGTCCTCCGCATTGCCCGGGTGCGATTGCGGGGCCCGGTCGCTCGAGTTCCGGTTTTCATTCCGGTCCTGGTCCGAGCCCGCCTCCGCGCCTTCCTGCTTCCGCTCCTCCGACTCCGCCTGACCCTGCTCGCCTTGCTCGCGGTCCTGTCCGGTTTCGGTTTCCTGCTTCGGTCTTTGCGAGACCTGGGCCTCGGTCAGGCTTTTCGCCCGGTGCAGGAGCACCAGCTCCGCGGCCAGTTCCAAGTCCCGCTTCAAGACCTCGGTCCGGCCCTCGAAGGCCGCAATGGTCCTTGCCGCCTTGTCCATCAGCAGGTCCGAGCGGTGGCCGGAAACATAATAACGGTTCGAGAGTTTGCTGAGCTCGCCGCGCTGGCCCTCGGTCAGCCGGACCCGGCTTAAAAGCTCGCGGCCGGATTTGATCCTTTCCCGAAGCTTGTCCTCCACCGGCTTCCAGAAACCCAGGAACTGCTCCGGGTCTTTGTCAAACTCCTCGCGCAGGAGCGCGATCTCGACCCGCGCGGCCGGGTCGTTCAAGCCGGTGATGGATACACACAAGCCGAACCGGTCCAAGAACTGCGGCCGGATGTCGCCTTCCTCCGGGTTCATGGTCGCAATCAGCATATATTCGCTCGGGTGGCAGAAGCTGATCCCCTCGCGCTCGACCAGGTTGACCCCGGTCACCGCGGCATCGAGCAGGATGTCCACCAGGTGGTCCTCGAGCAGGTTCACCTCGTCAATGTAAATGATCCCGCGGTTGGCCTCGGCCAGGATGCCGGGCAGGAATTTCTTTTGGCCGGTCTTGAGCGCATGCTCGAAATCTATGCTCCCCACCAGCCGGTCCTCCGTGGCGTTGAGCGGCAGGTCCACCACCCGCACCTGAGTCGAACGAGAGGGAAGTTTTTCTCCGCTCAGGAATCTTTCCGTGCAACTCGCGCACATCTGCGCGGGGTTGGCCGGAGAGCAATGGAACGGACAGTCGGAAACTTCCTCCAGCTCGGGCAGCAGCGAGGCCAGGCCGCGGACCGCGGTGCTTTTGGCCGTGCCCTTGTCGCCGCGGATCAGCACGCCGGCGAGACGCGGATTGATGGCATTCAGGATTAAAGCGGTCTTGAGCAGGTCCTGCCCGACCAGGGCGCTGAAAGGAAATACCGGGGGACGATATCTATATTTCATCCTAATATCTGCCGGCAGCGCGCTCGGAACTTTGCCGCGCGATCATCTCCTCGATCTTGCGGGCGTCAAAGCTGATCTCCTCGAACGGCCGGCGCCGCATCCGGTGCGCAAACGCGAGTTCCAGGCAGGAGTCCACATCCTCTTCCGTGGCTTCCTTCCGGCCCAGGAACGCGGCCCGGGTCTTGGCCGCCTTCATCAGGACCAGGTCCGAGCGGTGTCCGTCCACCCCG
>CAIUDS010000086.1 GCA_903897985.1 uncultured delta proteobacterium | reverse complement strand
GTCTGCCAAACTTGTCTGAAATCAATATCAAAATAGACATGGATCAGCCGATTCCTCATGCCGATGATCCGGGGCCAGGGGATTTCAGGATATTGCTGCTGGCATTCCTTGCTGATCTTGGAGGCCGCTTCACCGATGATTTCTATATCTTTCACCACGGAAAGGATCAGCATGCGATCCCGGCTCAGGTCAACTTCCGTCTTATTCTTGGTGAAACCCAGGGCTTCCTTGGCCGCTTCCAGCATATGGAGGAAACGGATGCGGTCATCTTTGCGCATACTGGACCTCGGCGGATTGGACGACCTCGTCCCGGAAATATCTGCTCAATTCCTCGGGAGTGCGGAGGTCTACCTTGCGACCCAACATTGCGGAAAGCTCGAGCTCCATGTCCGCCATCCGGAACAGGCTGAACTGTGCATCCGGCTCAAACTCCACGAGCATGTCCACATCGCTCTCCGGCCCGAAATCATCGCGCAGGACTGAGCCGAACAGGCTCAGCTTCCGGATCCGGTTCCGCCGGCAGAATTCCGCGATCTTGTCGCGATCTATTTTTATCTTAGCCCTCATCCAAATCTATTATAATCGGATTCGATGATTGCATCAAAAGGCCGCCAACCGCTATAATGGATCCGACCAAAAAAGGAGTGACCCATGAAGCGACGCCAATTTCTGATTTCCGCGGGAGCCGGGCTTTCGGCTATGGCGCTTTCCGGCAGCAGCCTCGCCAGGTTGCCGGGAGAAAACCGGGAGGCATTCGATGCCCGCATGGCTTGGTGGCGGGAGGCGCGGTTCGGCATGTTCATCCACTGGGGTCCCAGCTCAGTGGCGTCTGGACGCTGGAAAGGCAAGACCATTCCCGGTCCGTCGGAGTGGATCATGAATACCGCCAAGATTCCGGTCGCGGAATACGAGCCGCTGGCCGGGCAGTTCAATCCGGTCAAGTTCGACCCCGCGGCCTGGGCGCAGGTTGCGCGGGACGCCGGCATGAAGTATATGGTCTTCACCAGCAAGCACCATGACGGCTTTTGCATGTTCGACTCCAAGCTCACGGACTGGGACATCATGGACCGGACGCCGTTCAAGCGGGATGTGGTGAAGGAACTCTCTCAGGCCTGCCCCAAGGCCGGCGTCAGGTTCGGGATCTACCATTCCATCCTGGACTGGCATCATCCCGACCAGAAAGCGCGCTTTCCCCGCTACATAAATTACATGAAAGGGCAACTCAAAGAGTTGCTTACCGGATACGGCGAGTTCGGTTCGCTCTTTTTTGACGGCGATTGGATCAAGCAGTGGAACGCGGAACAAGGCCGCGAGCTCGAGGCCTATGTCCGGTCGTTCCAGCCCCAGGTGGTGATCAACAACCGCGTGGGCAAGCGCTCGGCCCTGGGCGCCAACCTGGGCATTCTGGGCAAGAGCTTCTCCGGCGACTATGACACGCCGGAGAACACCATCCCGAAAAAAGTCCCGCGGCGCGACTGGGAAACCTGCATGACCTTTAACGACTCGTGGGGATACAAGGTGGACGACCATAACTGGAAGCCTACCGGCGAACTCATCGGCATGCTGGTCGAGTGCGTGAGCCTGAACGGAAACTTCCTGCTCAATGTCGGCCCCACCGCGGAGGGCGTGATCCCGGAGGAAAGCGTGACCCGGCTAAAGGAAATCGGACAATGGATGGGCCGTAACGGCGAAGCGATCTACGGCGCCGGCCCCGGCCCGGTCCGGAGCGACAAGCTGTGCTCGACCCGCAAGGGCCAGATGGTTTACATGCACCTCTTCGATTGGCCGGCTCAATTGAGCGTGAAGATGAAGGAGCGGGTGAAACGGGCGTTTGTGCTCTCCGACCCGGAAAAGCCTGGACTCGAGTTCCAACAGGCCGTGGGCGTCCTAACTATCGCCCTGCCCTCCAAGCGTCCGGAACTGAGCGTGAGCGTGGTGGCGGTGGAGAGCTAAGGACTCGGAATAGAGTCGCTCGCACCTCCAGGCGCTTGCGCTCGGCTGATAAAAATGCTAAAAGAAAATCGTGAGTCAGATCGGCGGTTTTGATCATAACCAAACCAGATCCGATCCTGCCGATGAACGGCAAAGGAGCTGAGCATGGACCCTAAGCGGGAACAGGAAATTAACTCTCAGGTGCGGCAGTTTTTTTTGCAAATCGCGGCGGAACTTGAGGCCGCGGCGGCGGGCGCGCGGAGCGTGGCGGCGGCCATTCCCAACCGGGACTTGGCTTGGACTCTGACGCAGCAATTCTATTCGCGTTTGGAGGATGCCAACCACCTGGTCAAGAGTTTGCAGAGAACCATTGACGAAGCCATTCAGAATTCTCAAAAATAGCGGCAGGGCTTTTCATTCTGCTTCGGATGGGGGAATTCCCGAGCATCGGATCATCTTGTCATCGCTTTCGTAAAAATTGGGGTCAG
>CAIUDS010000085.1 GCA_903897985.1 uncultured delta proteobacterium | reverse complement strand
GATTTGACCACTTTCGGCGAGACCATGGTCCGGATTTCGGTCCGGGCCGGACAGAGCCTGGAGAACGCCACCCGCGTTGACCTGCACACCGGCGGGACCGAGAGCAACACCGCGGTGGCGCTCGCGCGGCTGGGCATGAAGACCGCTTGGGTGTCGCGGCTGACCGACAACCCGCTCGGCCGCAGAATCGAGGCCGACATCCGGCGGCACGGGGTGGATACCTCGGGGATCATCTGGACTCCGGACGACCGCGCCGGGACCTACTATCTCGAATTCGTCACTCCGCCCCGTTAGAGCGCGGTGCTCTATGACCGCAAGGGCTCAGCCCTTTCCAAATTAAAAGCGGCGGAGCTCGACTGGGCGTATCTGCTCAATACCCGCGTGCTCCATCTTACCGGCATCACGCCGGCATTGTCTCCGAGCTGCAAGCAGGCGGTAACCGAGGCTAGGAAGCGAGCATTCAAAAAAGGGACACCAGTGTCCTTCGATCTCAACTATCGCGCCAAACTCTGGAAACCGGAAGCGGCCGCAAGGGCGCTCACGCCTTTGATCCAGGACTGCTCGATCCTGACCCTGACCAGGGAGGACGCGGAAACGGTGTTCAAAATCAAGGGCGAGCCCGAGGCGGTTGTGCGCGAGCTCAAACACAGGTTCAATCCCGAAATCGCGGTGCTGACCCTGGGCGGCAAGGGCGCCATGGCTTGGGACGGCAAGAAACTCCTGTTCGAGCTGGGCTACCCCATCACCGAGACCGTGGACCGGCTCGGCGCCGGAGACGCCTTCACCGCCGGCCTGATCTTCGGCTGGCTGAAGGATGACCTGGAGCTGGGCCTGAAATTCGGCATCGCCACTTCCGCAATGAAACTGGGCATGCGCGGGGATTACTGGTGGTCAAACCGCACCGAGGTCGAGCAGGTGATCAAGAGCCGGGGCGGGGATGTGCGAAGATAAGCGAATTCTTGATAAGAGAGGTTATAATGGAAACAATAACTTACAAAGCTGACACAAAAACGATTCAAGAAATTGTTCACTATTTTGGCGCTGGGATGCTCAACCTTGAGCCGGGATTCCAGCGTGAATCAGTATGGACCCTATCGGACCGAAGGAAACTGATCGATTCGATATTGCGCACCTACCCCTTGCCCTCCATTTTCATTTATAAGAGGGAGGAAGACGGGGAATTAATATACGACGTGCTGGATGGAAAGCAGCGCATTGAATCTATTCTAATGTTCATGGGAGAAATGCGCGGTTACCGCTTCGATACAAAATCGCAATTCCACGATATGGAAAAGCCCGAATGGGTTGATTGGAATTACTTAAGAAGGAAGAAGCAACAATCGCATTTCACTGGATATGAACTGCAGACTATTGAGGTTTCAGGAAATGCCAGCGATATCATCGAATTGTTTGTGAGAATCAATTCAACCGGGAAAGCCTTGACCAAGCAGGAACGCAGAAAGGCAAAATACTATAAGTGCCAGTTTTTAAAAAGGGCGAGTCAAATCGCAAAGCGGTATGAACGATACTTCCTATCTCTGGGTATCTTCAGCAGGAATGAAATCAGTCGCCAAAAGCATATTGAACTAGTCTGCGAGCTTATCGTCTCAGCCGATCATGGGGATGTAGTTGCTTCCAAAACCATGCTGGATAAGGTCATGGAAAAAGACTCAATCCGAGGCAGGGAATTGGACAAGGCGGCCGCCGCGACCGTAAGCGCTTTGAATAGAGTTAAAAGGATGTTCAAAGAATTGAAATCAACCAGGCTTTTTAAACAGCATTCGGATTTCTATACGCTTGCGGCATTGGTTCAGAAATTTGAGAAAGAAAGACTGATACTAAGCGATCCCAAGCGGAATCGGCTGGCGCGAGACCTTTTGGCGGCTTTTGCCTCCAAAGTTGATGAAGTCAGGGAACTTCAAAAAAGAGTGAAAGGCATCAAATCCGAGCACGAGCTATATAGAGATTATTTGATCACCACTCAACATCAGACCGACTCTTTCGGCCAGCGTAAGAAGCGAGAACAAATCCTCAGTGGATTGCTGGAGTCAATATTCATAAGGAAGGACTCGGAAAGAATTTTTAGCCCTGAACAGCGGCGCATCCTTTGGAATATGGCATCCGAAAGGAAATGTGAAAAATGCCATCGGAAATTGAAATGGGAGGATTTCACAGTTGATCATATTCACCCTTGGACTAAAGGCGGCCGAACTGAACTGGAAAATGCCGCGCTCATGTGCAGGAACTGTAATTCATCAAAGGGCAGCAAGAGGCGATAGCTACGCGAGCGTTGCCTGTTGGACACAATTGACTTGACAATATGCCCATACAGTTGTATGGTAATATATATGGCTTAGAAAGAGGCGGAGCCGGATGGAAGAAGCGAGATTCGAATGGGACCCGGGGAAAGAGGCCGAAAATATTCGCAAGCACGGCGTATCTTTCCAGCAGGCTCAATTGGCATTCTTGGACCCCCGCCGTTTAATCACGCGGGACTTGAAACATAGCGGCAGAGAATTGCGACATTTTTGTTTGGGCAAGGTTGGGGGCGGGATTTTAACGGTTCGTTTCACTTATCGAGAGGATGCGATCAGGATCATCGGGGCCGGATACTGGAGGAAAGGAAGGGAATTCTATGAAGAAAAAAATTCATTACACGGATGAGCCTTTGGAAATGGAGCTGGTGGAGGATTTCTTGCCGCCGCCGGAGAGGCTGATCTTAAAGGAAGACAAAGTCAAGGTCACGATCAGCTTGAGCAGAGAAAGCGTCGAGTTTTTTAAGAAGCGCTCGAGAAAGCTCCGCACCCCTTATCAAAAGATGATCCGAAAGGTTCTCGATCTCTATGCCGAGCGCTATCAGAGCAACCCCAAATAAGGTGGGCATGCGCGGAGACTATTGGTGGTCCAGCCGGGCCGAAGTCGAGCAGGTGATCCGGAGCCGGGGCGGGGATGTGCGAAGATAAAGGACTCGCGAGCAAGCTCGCTCGCACAAAATATCGCGGCTAAAGTCGCTCGCACAAGAAGGAATGACTGATGAAAGTTGTAATTAACTATCAGGAATACTCGGATGTGGAGTTGGAGAAGAATGTTCTCAAGCGGCTGCCGGGGATCGAGATCGTGGAGAGCCGGACGCGGGACCCGGAAGCGTTGATCAAAGAGGCGCGGGATGCGGACGGCTTGCTCGCGCAGTATTGTCAGGTCAATGCCCGAGTGATCGGCGCGATGGAGAAATGCCGGGTGATCGTGCGTTACGGGATCGCGGTGGACACGATAGACCTGGCCGCGGCCAAGGCCAAGGGGATCAAGGTTTGTAATGTGCCTTACTATTGCCTGGACGAGGTCTCGGACCATGCGCTCGCCTTGATCCTCGCCCTCAACCGCAAAATCGTTTATGCGGACAAGCTGCTCCGCGAGAACAGGCACAGCCTGCAACGGATTCAACCTATTCCGAGGCTCATCAACTTGACCGCGGGCCTGGTCGGGTTCGGGCACATTCCGAGGAACCTGATCGTCAAGCTCAAGCCCCTGTTTGCAAAAATCCTGGTCCATGACCCGTTCGTGAAACCCGAAGAGATCAAAGCCGCGGGCGCGGAGCCGGTCGAGTTGGAGAAACTCTTTCAGCAAAGCGATTTCATTTCCATCCATGCGCCGTCCAACGCCAAGACGCGGCATCTGGTCAACAAGAAATTGCTCTTGCTGATGAAACCATCGGCATATCTTATCAACACCAGCCGCGGGGCCTTGATTGACGAGCAGGCGCTGTTCGAGGTTTTGCGCGACCACAAAATTGCGGGCGCGGGCCTGGATGTGTTCGAGACCGAGCCGCTCCCGGTTGACAGCCCGCTCCGGAGTCTGGACAACCTGGTGTTCACCATGCACTATGCCTGGTACTCCGAGGGCGCGATCAAGGAACTGAAAGAGACCGCGGCGCTTGAGGCTTATCGCGTGCTTAAGGGCGAGCAGCCGCTATACGAGGTTAGGGCATGATCGAGCCGCAGCCGCTCTCGTTCAATTACTATCAGCCCAAGCCCGGACATCCGGACTGGAAAACGCTTCATGCGGAGGCGGTGGCGCTGGCGCGGGAAATCGAGCCGCTCATCCACAAGGACGCTGACGATTCCTGGACCGACCGGGTGGCGGACCGGACGCGCAAGGCCCGTTCGCTCCTGACCGTGGCCAACAACTACCGGATCAACCGCTCGCGTTTCAAGGCCGGCAACCACGCGCTCCGGCCGCTCTATTTCATCTGGACTTTGCTCTACAAATGCAATTTCCGCTGCACCTATTGCGACGACCACCGCGGCAACGCCTACTACAACCTGGAAGACGAGCATCTCGGTTTCGCCGATCGGGTGAAGGCGCTTAAGACCATGCGCACCGGCACCAGCGCGGTCTACTTCTGCGGCGGCGAGCCCACACTCGACCCGGACCTGCCCGTGTTCACCGACATCGCCTTCCGCCTCGGCTACCACCCGCTCATGATCAACACCAACGGGTTCGTGCTCGACCACGCGCTCAAGCGGCCGGAGTGGCGCAATTGGCTCCGCTCGATGGACATCATCATCGTGAGCCTGGACGGCCTCAACCTCGAGCGGCTGCGAGAGCTCTGGGGCGTGAAGAAGGTCGAGCAGGTTTTGGTCAACCTGCTCATGCTCCGCGAGCTGCGCAAGGTGGTTGACTTCAAGCTGATCGTCAACGCCGTGATCGGCGAGAACACGGTGGAAGAGGCCGGCAAGGTTTTGGATTTTGCCAACGACCTGGGCGAGGTCTGGTTCGCGCCGGTCCCGATCAACTACCACGGCGAAAAGAGCGAGGGCGGGTTCGCCTTCAAGCGCGACATGATCAGCCGGCCCGATTACCAGGCGCTGGCCGGGAAAATCCTCGCGCGCAAAAAGGCCGGCGAATTGATCATCGGCTCGAGCCATATCCTCGACATGCTGCTCAAGGTCTCGGACTATCATTGCCTGCCCACGCTTAGGCCGCATGTGGACCCGGACGGACGGATCGCCTGGCCCTGCCGCGGCCCCAAGCATGTCGAGCCGGCCTATCTAAAGCTGCTGGACTATAAAAATGTGGACGAGTGCTGGCAGGCCGCGAACCAACTCAAGACCGCGAATAATTTCCACGGCCCCGGCCCGGACCAGTGCGGGGACATGTGCGCTTGGATGCAGAACTACACCACCGCCCGTTATTACGAGTTCCTCACCAACCCCCTCGGCGCCGGGGTCTGGTCCGAGCTCAAGGAATTTGGTTTCCAGAACGCAAAGAAATAAATCGAGGGACAAAACATGATCCTGAAACAGTTCGAACTCACGGGGAAAAAGGCCCTGGTCACCGGCGGGTCTTACGGCTTGGGCAAAGCTTTTGCCGAGGCCTTGCTCGAGGCCGGCGCGGAAGTCGGGATTGTTGACATCTCGAATGAGCTCCCGGCCGCGGTCAAGGCCTTGAAAAAATCCGGACTCGTGACCGGGATCAAGGCCGATCTCTTAAAAAGGCCGGAACGGAAACGCGCCTTCCAAAAGTTCCTCAAGACCTTCGGGACCATTGACATCCTGGTCAACAACGCCGGCATCACCAGAAGAAACCGGGCCGAGGAGTTCGCGCTGGAAGACTGGGACCAAGTGATCGAACTCAACCTCACCGCGGTGTTCGATTTCTGCTCAATGGCCGGAAAAGTGATGCTCAAAAAAGGCTCGGGAAAAATCATCAATATCGCCTCGCTCCTTTCGTTCTTCGGCGGCTTGAAGGTCCCGGCCTACACCGCGAGCAAGGGCGGCGTGGCCCAGCTTACCAAGGCGCTCTCCAATGAGTGGGCCTCCCGCGGGGTCAATGTCAACGCGCTCGCGCCGGGATACATGGCCACCCCCCTCAACACCGCGCTGCTCAAAGACAAGGCCCGCTCTTGCCAGATCCTCGAACGCATCCCCGCGGGAAGATGGGGCAAACCCGAAGACCTCAAGGGCGCGCTCGTGTTCCTCGCTTCGCCCGCCTCCGACTATATGCACGGCGCCGTGCTGGTGGTGGATGGGGGATACCTCGGCAGGTGAATAGTTTTAAGGGTGAACGGTGAAAGGGGGCAAATCAAAACCCATTGCATCGGTTCAGCACTTGTGCTACACTTTTATTGGGAGGTAATTAGCATGCCGGCAAAAAATCCGCGATTAACGATGGTGGTGGAAAAGCCTTTGTATCAATGGCTCAAGAAAAGCGCACATCAAAAGGGGGTCTCCCTGTCCCTGCTACTGCGGGATATCGTCAAGGATGCTTATGAGCAGGAGGAGGACATCTTTTGGGCCCGCGAGGGGGAAGCTCGGCGAAAGACCTTTGACCCCAAGACCGCACTCACTCATGAACAGGTTTTTGGCAAGAAGAAATGAAAAAAAATTCCCTGATCTATCATCCGCTGGTGCTGAGGGAAGATCGTGACCGGCTGGGTGAATTTGAGTGGCAGAGAATCGGAAAAGCCATCGAACGGCGCTTGACCACGTTTCCGGAAAGGTTTGGCAAGCCTCTTCAAGGAGATCTTAAAGGGATGTGGTCGCTTCGGGTCGGGGATTGGAGAGTAATTTATGAAATAAGCGGCGAACAAGTCCGAATTCTGAGAATCGGACATCGCAGAGAGGTATATCAACAAAAGATACGAGCTTTTGACGACTAAACGAGGTGCGGACAGGAGTGTCCGCACCTCGAATTTTGATTGGAGGAGGCCGAAAATGGCAAAGGGCAGGAGAAGGGTAAGAGAGGATTACGAGCCGAGTTTTGAGCCGAAATATCGGAACGACGCGCTCCGGGCGTATCACACGGTCGAGGGCATGGGCGCGAAGCTCGGGACCATCAGCGAGGAATCGGTGGGCGAGATTATGAGAGGCGCCTGCGATTTGCATATCCACTGCTGGCCGGACCCGCTGATAGATACCGGTTGGAGCCAGAGCCATATCGCCAAACGCGCCACCGACGAGGGCATGAAGGCGGTGCTGTTCAAATCCATGACCATGCCCACCGCGTTCACCGCGCCTTATGTCCAGGAGATCGTGGACCTCTATGCCGCGCAGAAGGGCATCCCGCCGGTCCGCGTCTATGGCGGGATCGTGTGCAACTATTATGTGGGCGGGCTGTTCCCCGAGTCGGTCGAGGTGTGCTGCCGCGCGGGCGGCAAGAAGGTCTGGCTGCCCAGCCACGACTCCGCGCACCACCACCGGGTCATGGGCGAGCCGGGCGGGATCGAACTGCTCGACGCCAAGGGCAAGCCGCGCAAGGAACTGATGGAGATCCTGGAACTCGTGAAAAAATTCGATGTGATCCTCGACCCCTGCCACGCTTCGGTGAAGGAACGGTTCGTGGTGATAGACGCGGCGCGCAAAATGGGGATCAAGAAAATTCTGCTCACGCACCCGAACTGGAATGTGAACCGCGCCACCATCGAGCAGCAGGTCGAGATGGCGAGACGCGGCGCGTTCGTGGGCCTGTTCATGTATTCGTCGGTGCCGCATTTCAACAACCCCAACGGCGACCCCTTCGAGATGCTCGAG
>CAIUDS010000084.1 GCA_903897985.1 uncultured delta proteobacterium | reverse complement strand
GGTAATGTCACCTTCGGAGCCGAATACTTCGAAACCAAGATTGAAGACCTCGTTCAGTTCCCGGTGCCAGTTATTGACCAAACCTGCAGGAACAACCATGAGCGCACGATTGAGTTCACCTCGACTGGCCAGTTCGCGGAGAATGAGCGCTGTTTCGATGGTTTTTCCCAGTCCTACTTCATCGGCAATAAGGAAACGCCGTGGCGATGCGGTGGCGATGCGGTGCGTGAGCACAACCTGATGAGGCAACAGGTCAATCCGGGCGGAGGTGAGGGCCGAAGCGCTTTCCATGATGGGCAAGGCATGTGCTTCATAGGAGAGCCATGCCTTACGGGCTCGATCAGCACCACTATCGACGGAACGGAGAATGCGCTCAAGACGCGAGCGTTCCTGACGTATTGAACCAACAGGAACACGGCGCTCACCGATACCGAAGAATGCGCGCAGGTAACCGTCCCGAACCGGTTCAAGAATGACCCCCTGACCGAATTCACTATGGACTATCCGTTCACCGGGCAGAAATTGCAGCTCCGATTCCATAATGCCGCCTCAGGTTATTCGCGAGTGAAACAATCCAGCGGATTTATCACGCTCTTTCAGGATAATTTCCTGCGGGTACTCGTTCGCCTGACCCCAGAGAATACGTCCAAAATCAAGCCTGCTTTCCCGATAGGGTGCTTCACAGAGCCACTTGACCTCATCGGTAGGAATATGCACCTCGATACGATTGCGTCCCAAAGGCAGCCAGAAGATGAGCGCTCCTTCGCTTCCGTACTCGTCCTGAAAAGAGAGGATAGCAGATTTAACCGCATCACCAAGCCAAAACTCGGCATCCTCAGGAGTCAACAGGTCAAGGGAACCATCAAGTCCGGCGACAATATTATTTTGGGAGTGCAGGCCTCCGGCATGACCTTTGGACTCATAACTTGCACCCTCGATGATCTTCCCGAGCGAATAATGAAAGTGGAAAAGGACAACTGACTGCAATTTCTAACCATAACCAAAGGTGGGCAGGAAGAGATGGCAATAAAAATTGAAAGCACGGGAATATTTGAGAATGGAAATGGAAAGGTGACCAGTTCCCTGGAATTGATCAGAAACGCCTTTTCCAATTGTCTGCAGAAATCAAGGTTTGATAAAAATGAAATTGACCTGATTCTCCAGGTTTCCAGCTACAAGGATCATAATCTGGGCGAACCGGCCTTTGCCACCTTTGTCCAAAATGACCTGGGCATCAATCATGTCAAAAACGACAGCAGCCCTCCCAGGACCCTGTCCTTTGACCTTCTAAACGGCGGCATGGGCTTTTTAAACAGTTGCCAGGCCGCGGGGGCAATGTTTGCCGCGGATCAAGCCCATACCTGCGCCGTGGTGAGCGGAAATGTGTGGGCGCTCCGGCTCAACCCTAAATCTTCCTGCCCGCCGGGATTCTTTTCCATGGGAGCGGCCATGGTGCTGGAAAAAAGCGCGAAGGCCGATTCCGGGTTCGGCTCCTTCTTGTTCAAAAGATTTCCCGAGTATAGGGAGGCCTATTATTCCCACTTGATTTTTGAAGAGGGGAGGTTTTCCTTGATCTTCAAACGAGCCCCGGACCTGGAAAAAATATACCTATCCGCCATCGCCCGGTGCATCCCCGAGTTTTTGGACCGCGAAAAAACCGATCTGCAAGCATTTGACTTGATCTTGCCCCCGCAAATTTCTCCGGGCTTTATTTCCGAACTGGCGGGACAACTGGGGGTTTCCAGGAGCAGGTTCATTGATGTAACCAGGAAAGAGGGAGACCTGTTTACCGCATCTCTGCCGGCCGCGCTGGACCACGCCGTTGCGCAGGGGCTGGCCCGGCCCGGTCGGAAAGCCCTGATCATCAATGTGGGCGCGGGGCTGCAGGTGGGCGTTGCCGCATATGTTTTTTGAAAGAGGTGGCGCATGGAAAGGCCCTGGGAGCGAGGATACTCCACTGGCGATTGATATTGTCATAACCGGGATGGGCCTGGTTTCCCCGTTCGGTCTCGGGGAGGAGCCCTTTGCCGAAGGCCTTAAAAAAAACCAAAGCGCGATAAGACGCGTAACTCGCTTCCCGCTGAAAGATTGGTGCCGGCCGCAACTGGCTGCGGAAGTGAAGGATTTCCCGTTCTACGGCAGGAATGAGGCCCTGGAGGACTTGACCGGGAATCTCAAAGAGTCGGAGCGCGCTTTCCCGAGGCTCCGATTGGTCTGGGCCTCCTTGGCGCTGGCCTTGAAAGACGCCGGCCTGGCTCTGGATGCGCGGATGCGCGAGCGGACCGGCATTTTCGTGGGATTAAGCCGGCTGAGCATTGATTCCCTGGAATTCTTTCTGGAGAGGTCCAGCGCAGGCCGGCTGGCGGAAATCATGCCCTTTCGACTGGAGCGCGTTCATCCTCACGGGGTCGCCGGACATCTGAGCCACCTCTATCAAATCGTGGGACCTTGTCTGTCGTTTCCGGCATCCTGCCAATCCGCCCTTCAAGCGTTGGAAACGGCCATGCTCTGTCTTGAGAATGGACTTATAGATCTTGCCCTGGTCTTGTCAACCGACACGATCAGCAGATTCCTGTTCCATGCCGAGGCCGCGGCCGGACTCCTTTCCGCGCAACCCGACCCCGACCGGGCCCCTCGGCCTTATGATGACAACGCGGACGGCGCGGTGTTGTCGGAAGGTGGAGCGGCTCTGGTTCTGGAAAAAGCCGGGGGTGCGCTCGGCCGCGGAGCGCGCATCCGGGCTAGAATCTCTGCGCTGGAAACGGTGTTCGAGCCGGCTCCCTTTCCGCCCTTGAAAGCGGGCGACTATCAAATGGGAGCGGCCTTGAGCCGGCTTTTTGAACGGTTTGATGCTTCGCGCTTGGACCTCATATACGGGGGCGGCAGGGGAATACAGGACCTGGACCGGTCCGAAGCAGAGAGTCTCCAAAGAATCCTGGGCAACCGCGCCGATCGGGTGCTCGTAACCTCCGTTCAAGGCGGCCTCGGCCATGCCGGCGGAACCGGTGCGCTGTTCCAGACTATGGCTGCAGTCTGGTCCCTGGAATCCGGATGGATCCCCGCCATTCGAAACCTGGAAAATCCGACCGGGGGTTGCCAACTCAATTATGTAACGGGAAATGCCCGGCAGGCTGCGGTTAACCGGGTCTTGGTGCTGACTTATGGCTGGGGAGGGAGCCATAGCGCGTTGGTCCTGCAAAAAGGATGACCATGCCAACTATCAAAGGCGAGGGGGTTGTCATTACCGGCATGGGCGTTATATCGTCTTTGGGAATTGGCGCGGAAGTTTTTTGGAAGGCCCTGCTCCGGGGTGAATGCGGCATCAAGAAGGTGAGTCTGTTTCCGGTTGACTCTCCTTTGTTTGTCTGCAAGATCGCGGCTGAAGTTTCCGGATTTGACCCGCGAGCCTGGACCGGCGCCTCGGAGCCTGCGCTCGAAGGCAGATATGGGCAACTGGCGATCCCGGCCCTGATTATGGCTCTTGAAGACGCGGGACTCAGAGGGAACGATAAAATCGTGCAGGCCGCGCATTTGTGCATGGGGTCGGCGCAGGAAACCGGAGATG
>CAIUDS010000083.1 GCA_903897985.1 uncultured delta proteobacterium | reverse complement strand
GTTCGACTACTCCGGCACCCAGGCGGTGAAGGCGCTCCGCGAGGAAGGCTTTGAAGTGGTGCTGGTGAACTCCAACCCCGCTACGATCATGACCGACCCCGAGCTTGCCCACCGCACTTATATCGAGCCGATCACGCCGGAGATGGTCACCAAGGTGATCGAGGCCGAGCGGCCGGACGCGCTTTTGCCCACGCTCGGCGGCCAGACCGCGCTCAACACCGCGGTGGCGCTCTCGGATATGGGCGCGCTCAAGAAGTTCAATGTCAAGTTGATCGGCGCCTCCATCGCCGCGATCCACAAGGCCGAGAACCGCGACCTGTTCAAGCAGGCCATGCAAAAGATCGGGCTCAAGCTGCCGATCTCCGGCCTGGCCCGCTCGATGGACGAGGCCTGGGAGGTGATCAAGGAAGTCTGGTACCCCGCGATCATCCGGCCCAGCTTCACCCTTGGGGGCACCGGCGGCAATGTCGCGAACAACGAGCAGGAGTTCGAGGAATTCGCGCAATGGGGCTTGAAGGAAAGCCCGGTGAGCGAGATTTTGATCGAGCAGAGCGTGGCCGGATGGAAAGAGTTCGAACTCGAGGTGATGCGCGACCTGAAGGACAATGTCGTGATCATCTGCCCGATTGAAAACTTCGACCCCATGGGCATCCACACCGGGGACTCGATCACGGTGGCCCCCGCGCAGACCCTCACCGACAAGGAATACCAGCTTATGCGCGACGCGGCCATCGCCATCATCCGCGAGATCGGCGTGGACACCGGCGGCTCCAACATCCAGTTCGCGGTCAACCCCGAGAACGGCGAGATGGTGGTGATCGAGATGAACCCGCGCGTCTCCCGCTCCTCCGCGCTCGCCTCCAAGGCCACCGGGTTCCCCATCGCCAAGATCGCGGCCAAGCTCGCGGTCGGATACACCCTCGACGAAATTCGGAACGACATCACCCGCGAGACCCCGGCCTGCTTCGAGCCGACCATAGACTATGTGGTGGTCAAGGTCCCGCGCTTCACCTTCGAGAAATTCCCCGGCACCGAGGACCGGCTGACCACCCAGATGAAGAGCGTGGGCGAGGTCATGGCCATCGGCAGGACCTTCAAGGAATCGCTCCAGAAAGCCATCCGCTCGCTCGAGATTGATTCCTACGGCTTCGAGCCGCAAATCAAGCGGAACGGCAAGCCCAACCGCGAGACCCTCGAGTTGCTCCGGCAGAAAATCAAGACCTGCAATTCCCGCCGGCTCTGGTATCTGGCGGACGGCTTCCGCGCGGGCATGTCGCTGGAGGAAATCTTCAAGCTGTCCCAAATTGATCCGTGGTTCCTTCGCCAGATCCAGGAGCTTATGGCCTTTGAACAGGAACTCGAGCGGGCCGGGAAGCGTTCCTCAAACCCCGAGCCGGAGTTGATCTTGCGAGCCAAGCGCCTGGGCTTCTCCGACCGGAGGCTCGCGCAGTTGCTCGGGAAAAAAGTCGAGCAGATCATCGCCTGGCGCAAGAAGAGCCATCTGAATGTGGTTTTCAAAACGGTTGACACCTGCGCCGCGGAGTTCGAGGCCTATACGCCTTATTTGTATTCGACTTACGAGCAAGAGGACGAGGCCAAGCCGACCAAAAAGGAAAAGGTGATCATCCTGGGCGGGGGCCCGAACCGGATCGGACAGGGCATCGAGTTCGACTATTGCTGCGTGCACGCGGTCATGGCGCTGCGCGAACTCGGCCTCGAGACCATCATGGTCAACTGCAATCCCGAGACCGTCTCCACCGACTACGACACCTCCGACCGCCTCTATTTCGAGCCGCTCACCTTCGAGAATGTCATGGAGATTGTGCGCGTGGAAAAACCCTTGGGCGTGATCGTCCAGTTCGGCGGCCAGACCCCGCTCAAGCTCGCGGTCCCGCTTGAGCAGGCGGGCGTGAACATTTTAGGCACCAGCCCGGACTCGATAGACCGGGCGGAGGACCGCGAACGCTTTGCGCAACTGCTGGACAAGCTCAAACTGAAGCAGGCCGAGAACGGCACCACGCGCTCGGTGACCGAGGCGGTCAAGATCGCCAAACGGATCGGCTACCCGGTCTTGGTGCGGCCCAGCTATGTGCTGGGCGGGCGGGCCATGGAAATCGTCTATGACGAGCCCGACCTGCGCCGCTACATGAAAGAAGCGGTCAAGGTCTCGCCCGATCATCCCGTCCTGATTGACCGGTTCCTCAAAGACGCCGTCGAGGTGGATGTGGACTGCGTGTGCGACGGCGAGACCGCGGTGATCGGCGGGATCATGGAGCACATTGAGGAAGCCGGCGTGCATTCGGGAGACTCGGCCTGCGCGCTCCCGCCCTACTCGCTCGACTGGGAGACCCAACTGGAGATCGCGCGCCAGACCAAGGAAATGGCGCTCGAGTTGAAAGTGCAGGGGCTGATGAATGTCCAGTTCGCGATCAAGGACCGGGAGATTTACATTTTGGAAGTGAACCCGCGCGCCTCCCGGACCGTGCCCTTTGTTTCCAAGGCCATTGGCAAGCCGCTGGCCAAGCTGGCGGCGAAGGTGATGGCGGGGAAGAGTCTGAAGGAACTGGGCTTTACCGGGGAAGTGATCCCGATCCATATCTCGGTGAAGGAATCGGTGTTTCCCTTTGCCAAGTTCCCCAATGTGGATGTGATCCTGGGACCGGAAATGAAAAGCACCGGCGAGGTCATGGGCATTGATTACGAATTCCCCGCCGCCTTCGCCAAGAGCCAGCTCGCCGCGGGCATGAAACTCCCCACCGCGGGCTGCGCCTTTATCAGCGTGAAGGACCCGGACAAGCCCCATATCGTCCAGCTCGCCCTGCGCCTGCTCGAACTGGGCTTTGAAATCGTGGCCACCAACGGCACCGCCCGGTTCCTAGCTCAGCGCGGCCTGTTCACCGTCAAACGCGTGAACCGCGTGATGGAAGGTCATCCCAACATCGTGGACCTCATCAACCAGGGCAAAATCCAGCTCGTCATCAACACCACCCACGGCAAGGCCGAAATCCACGATTCCTTCCCCATCCGCAGAAACTCGCTCCTGCGCGGAATCCCCTACTTCACCACCATCCCCGGAGCGTACGCCGGCGCAGCCGCCATCGCCTGGCTCCAGAAACACGAACTCGCGGTCAAGCCCCTTCAGGACTACTACCAGACCAAACCCAAACAACTCCGATTCCTCTGAGGAAGATTACACATTACAGATTACAAATCCCGGAAAGCTGCTCATGTTTATCTTCGGGCTTTGCAGATCTAATTCTTATCTGTAATATGTAATCGCTTCGGCTATTCCGCAAACTGCACCTCGCTGACCCGGACTTTAACCTTCCCCGCCCAGCCCGCGGGCGCGTCCTGCGCGCTGACCCCGAATTTCCTTGATCCCCCCGGCGTAAGCGCGGCATAAGCCTCGTCATATTTTTTCCGCGAGTCGTCAACCGGGACAAAGGTCTTGGAACCTATCACATTCCCTTGCGAATCCAGGAAGTCAACGGTGATTTCCACCACCGCCAAAGTCCGGTCGCCGTTATTTTTTATCTCGGTGAAGATCCCCTGTCCTCCCCCGACCGAGCCCATGACCCGAGTGTTGGCGACCGCGAGATTGGCGAGATAGGCCTGGGCTTGCTCGTATTTGGCGATCAACCGTTCCAACTCCGGCATCCGGGCCGAGACTTCCGCGTTGCCCGCATCCGATTGCAGGACTTCCTGGTATTTGGACTTGGCCTCATACAGCTTGCCCGCTTTTTCCAACTGCTCCGCCTGCTGGAGCAAATTCCTGATTTGCGCATCCGCCTCCCAGCCCAGATAAACTCTCCAGCCGTCCTCTTCCTTCACCAACTGATAGACCCATTCGTTGTCGGTCATGGGTATTTTTCCGCCTTTATAAGCCTGCTCGACCGTTCTTTTTATGCTCGCCGCCGACTCGCCGCCGAGGGCGCCCAGATCCCCCCCGAAAACATCCGTGATGATGGCCGGGTAATCCGGCGCGCTGATGTTCACGGTCACGCTCGCCTGATCGCCTTTCTTCTCGACCGATTTTATCTTATAGGTCACCCGCTCCGGAAACGCCCGCACCAGGTTGTTTCGCTGCGCGCTGAAATCCGCGAGATATTGCTTGAGGTCCGTGAACGACTTGTCATTGGACGAGACCAGCTTGTAAGCCGAAATCGCGCTCCCCTTGTTCACCGCGTCCAGATAAGCGGTCAGCGCCTCTTTCGGCCCTTTGCAACCCGCCCCCAGGATCGCCCCGAAGAAAATCAGAACCATCGTCCCAAACCCGAGCTTCTTCATCTCTTTCCCGCCTTTCTTGGAATTTATAACTAAATATGCTCTTATCGCTATCACATTCGGAAGAACCTGTCAAGGTAATTTTGGGCTGACCGTCTAACACTTTTTTTTCCCCTTATCTGCGCGGGCAATCCAAGCAAAATTTCTCAGTTCCGGCTCCGGAAGATGAGCGCGCACCCATGCC
>CAIUDS010000082.1 GCA_903897985.1 uncultured delta proteobacterium | reverse complement strand
CTTCAATGCCTTTCCCGCAGAGCAATTCAATAACTTGATTGGGAAAATTAAAACCGCCGATCACATCCCCCAGATGCAAAATTTTATCCGCTTTTTTCCCTTCAAGGATTGTAATGGCTTTTGAGAGATTATCCATATTCCCGTGAATGTCGGCAATTAAACCATAGATCGCCATTTTGATGGCTCACTTCATTTTTAATGCCACTCGGGATCGCAGTCCAACCCTGCCGTAAGAGTTCTGCAAGTGGCGCGAATAAAGCTGTTCAGCGGAGGAATTTAAAAGTTGATAATTTGATTTTTTCATAATGAACCCCTCTTAAATTACTCTCAGGGAATCATTTGGTTCCTTTTGCCCCATTCCACAATTTTCCTCCGAAACGGATTGCCATAAATATACAGTTTTTGCAATTCTTTGTCAACGATTTTCTTGCCTCTTTCCTTGATCGCTTGCAAGGCTTTGCCAAGTATTTGGAAAGACTCATCTTTCTTGCCCAATTGAAGGCAGATTTGGGAATGATTCCAATAAATTTCCTCGTCCTCCAGGCCCATATTCTGCATTAGTTTGATCACTTCTAAGGACAGGGCATAAGCCGGTTCCAGATTCAGCTCGGCCAGCAGAAAGGAAACCTTTGCGCTTTTGCCTTCCATAACCCCTTGCGCATAATTGGTTCTTTCAGCATCAGAGATGGCGGTCTCCAGCAAGCTTTTGATTTCGCCATAAAACACCTTGTCTTCCAGAGCGAGAAGAATTTTCGCCAGATAAATCCGCGCGTTGATAGTGAGCCGGAACAGATCATATTTATGGCTCAGTTCCAGCGCCTGGCGCGCGTATTGAATAGCCTCCCTGGAATTGTCCTGATAATGGAGGACCAGGCTAAGATTTGACATTGCGTTTCCCTCATTCCGGTGATCTCCGATCTGTTGATAAAATTCCATAGCTTTCTGAAAATATTGTTTTGCGGCTTCCAAATCGCCGAGGGACCAATAGGTCAGCCCGAGATTATTCTGGTCGTGGGCGATTCCGCGCAGGTCTGCCCGGTGCTGCCGGATTTTCAGGGATTGCTCAAGTTTTTTTATTGCCCGCTCGTATTCTCCGTGGCGCCAGAGGATCGTGCTCAGACTGCTTAAATCCCGGGCCTGGGCCAGATCATCCTTGAGCGCGCCGTGCAATTCCAGGGCCTGGTTCAGGTAATTCTCCGCCTCGGGGTAATGACTCAAACTGTAATGGCTCAGGCCGATCAGGCGGATTGCCTCGGCATAGAAGGCGGTGCCGCGGATTTCCGGAAATTGGATCGCTTCCTGACTCTCCTGAATGGCCTGGTCGTATTTTCCCATGTTGATCGCATACCAAGCCGCGCGGTTATGGGCTTCCGCGGTTTTAACCGGATCATTGGCCGAGGCCGCGACCTGGACGATTTGTTCCAGCGTGGCTTTCCGGACCTGTTGATTGCTCATCAACTCGGCAATTTTTTCCTTTTCAATCAGCAGCGCCCATTGACCCGACTTTTGCTCTTCGGTCAAGTTTCCACCGGCCAACAGCTCCAAGCCCCGCTCCGCCAGATGCAGGGCCTCCTCGCTCCGAAAGTCCCGGAAATAGATCTTGACCGCCGGGAGCAGACTTTTCAGGGCCAGACTGGGGTGAGTGGAATGAAGGTAATGGTGCGCGACCAAAGGGAGGCATTTTTCGTCCGGCTTCTCGCCGGTATAACTCTCCGCGGCCAGTTCGTGGAGAAGGCCGCGATTGGACTTGAGGATGGAATGATAAACCACCTGTTGGAACAGATTATGAGTGAAGAGCACTTCCTGCGGGTCCGCCCCCTCTTCCTGGAGCAGGCCCATTCTTAGGAGCAACGGCAGGTCCTGGTCCGAATCGGAGGAAAGCTGTCCCAACCGATCCTGGATCCGGCTGAAAATTTTCTTCTCAAATTTTCTTCCCAGCACCGAGGCGATCTGGATGCCTTCCTTTAAGCGGGAAGGCAGGCCGTCAACCCGGTTGAGGAGCAGTCCTTCCAGGGTGGTCGGGATATAGATATCCTCGGGCGCGCCGATCCAGGCCCATTTGCCCTCCCGGCAACTGAGGCAATTGCGCTCATGCAGGGAAAGGATGATTTCTTCCAAAAAATAGGGGGTTGCCCTGACAGAG
>CAIUDS010000081.1 GCA_903897985.1 uncultured delta proteobacterium | reverse complement strand
GATCTTCTGGGGCGTGCCTCAAACAACAATTCCTTCGCATGCGAAGGATCTAACATAAATCGGGCAAAAAGTTGTCCAACCAATGGGGGGAACCTCACTCAACCCAGCGGCGAATAACTTCCAAGGTCTGGCAGAAGCAAAAAAAATATTTTTTGCTTTTTGACAACAAAGCCATTTTGACGGGAGAGGTGTATCCAGAGTTTGTTCAAGATTGTTCAATCTTGTTTAAAATTGTTCAAATTTGAGCTTTTGCCTGCCTACCGCCTACTGCCTGCTGCCTACTGACCCTAGAGTTTGACATTTGAGGCGGGTGGCGGGAAGATTTGAACTCTTTTGCGGTTAATGCATCAAAATCAAGGAGAAAGTGAAATATGGCGGATAACGATTTTCCCAAACCGCGGCTGCGGGTCTATTTAATCCGACATGGCGAGGTGGAGTTCGCGGAGGAACGGCGGTTGAACGGGCATAAGGATGTGCGGCTGAGCGAGACTGGGGAAGCGGAGATGCTGGAGGTTGCTGAAGCCCTTTCGCATCGGGCGATCACGGCCATTTATTCCAGCGACCTTTACCGGTGCAAGCGCGGCGCGGAACACCTGGCGGAAAAGACCGGCTTGAAGGTCAATCTGGTCCCGGCCATCCGGGAGATAGACTTCGGGGAGGTCGAGGGCCTGGGCTGGAAAGAGGCGTTGGAGAAGATGGGCGGCGCGCCGGCGCGCATGATCAACTGGGTGGACAACCGGTTCCCCGGCGGGGAGAATTTGCTCGAGTTCCGCGAGCGGGTGATCCCGGCCTATCGCAAGATCATCGAGCAATCGTCCGGCGAGATCGCCATGTTCGCGCACGGCGGCACCAACCGGATGGTGCTATGCGAGGAGTTGGGCATTGATTTGAAAAACTTTTTCACGCTGGACCAGGGCTATGCCTGCGTCAATATCATCGAGTATTTCACGGTCGGTTTCAAAATGATCCGGCTGGTGAACGGTCATATTAACTGCGTCCCGGCATTGGGCGAGATTTGACATTTGGCATGGGCACTCCAAAATAGGTTGGACAAATCGTCCTTAAAGGAAAGAAGATGAAACGAACGATGCTTTTGGCGCCGCTGGTTTTTCTTGGGCTGGCGGCGAGCTTGCATGCGGCGGAGATCATCAAGGAGAGCGAACTCAAGCCGGGCATGAAGGGATACGGGCTCACGGTGTTCTCGGGCTATCAGGTGGAGCGGTTCGAGGTGGAGCTGATTGACATCGTGCCCAAGATGCTCCCGAACTCGGATGTGATCCTGGTTCGTTGCTCGGGCGCCGGGCTCGAGAAGAGCAAGGTCATCGCGGGAATGAGCGGCAGCCCGGTCTATTTCAACGGCAAGCTCGCCGGGGCCATCGCGTATGCCTGGCCGTTCTCGCTCGACCCCATCGCCGGGGTCACCCCCATCGAGTCTATGCTCGCGGCCTTGAAAGCGCCTCCCAAAACCGTGGCGAGCTTGAGCGCGGTCCGGACCGAAAGTAAATTCCCCGAATACGGCCTGAAGCCGGTGGGCGCCGCGATCACGGTCTCGGGGCTGTCCAGCGCGCTGATGCCCGAAGCCCGGGCCATCCTCGAATCCCTGGACCTGGGACCGGTCATGTCCGGCGGCGGCAAGATTGAAAGCGCCGAGCCCAGGCCGCCGTTTCAATCCGGCAGCGCGATCGCGGTGGACCTGGTCCGGGGGGACCTGGTCATCAGCGCGGTCGGGACCGCCACTTTGGTCGAGGGCAATACCGTGCTCGCGTTCGGCCACCCGTTTTTCAACGCCGGCGCGGTCTCGATGCCCATGTCCGCAGCCAAGGTCCATACCATAATTTCCAGTTCCGCCATCTCCTTCAAAATGGCTTCCGCGGCCGGGGACCTGGGCACGCTCAACCTTGACTCGGAGGTCGGCATCGGCGGCAGGATCGGACTCAAACCCAATACCATCCCGGTCCAAATTCGGGTCTCGAACCAATCCCTGGGCTCGGACAAAACCTACCATTACGAAATCGCCGACCATCCGCTGCTCAGCCCCAAGATCGTTCAGCTTTGCCTCTACGAATCGCTCCAGGACGGAGGCGCCATCAGCGACCGGGCCATGGTGGACCTGGACATGGAAATGAAACTGGAGGGTTATTCGGACCCGATCAAATACCAGGACTTGTTCGCGCTCCCGGGCGGAAGCTTTAGCAATGAATACCTGGCGCCGATCTTTATTTTTGCCGGCAACCCCTTTTCGAAGGTCAAAATCTCCGACCTCAAATTCAACCTCCAGGTCCGGCCCGGATGGGACATCGCCGAGATCCGCTCGCTCTGGGCCAACAAGACCGAGGTCAGCCCGGGCGACACTGTGATCATCGGCGTGCGGCTGAGAAAATATCAGGGCGAAGAGGTTGAGAAACAGATCCTGTTCCAGGTTCCGGACGACGCCAAACGGATGGTTATGCTCAAGATCATGGCCGGGGATCAGATGCCCCTGGACATCGCGCCCCCGGAATCGGTCTCCGACTTGATCGAGGCTTTCAAGAAGCTGCCCAGCCCGAAGTGGCTGGTGGTCCAATACCTGAAACCGGGCCTGGCCATGGATTACGCAGGCGAGCGCTTGAAATCGTTGCCGCCCAGCGCTCAGGTCATCCTGGCCGGCAAGTCCGACACCAAGGCCAAACGCGCGCCCGATTTCGCTTACACCAGTTATGAAATGCCCTATTTGATTAAAGGCGGAGCCATGTTGCAGCTCCGGATTAAACCCGAGGTCAGGAGGTAAAAAGTGAGAAATTACCGCACCCTATTATTGTTGTTGACAGCCGCTTTGATTTCAGCCCGGGCCGACCGGATCGTGCTCGAACAGTCCCAGGATTTCGACCAAGGAAAACTCAAGGCCGCGGCGCTTTCTTCCAAAGGCAAAATATTGTCCGGCCGGCAGGTCGAGGAAATCAAGCTGGACGAAGCCGCCATCTGGTCCATGCTCGAACTCAAGCCCGACCAACTCCTGCTCGGGACCGGCAACAAGGCCCGGCTCTATCTTTTTGAAAAAGGAAAGCCTGAGCAGATTTTCGAGGACCAGGGAGCGAACCGCTTTGCCATCCCGGTCATTGCCAAGTCCGCGGGCGGGGACATCTTTTTCGCCGCGGTGCCCAAGGCCGCGGTTTATCAGCTTGCGGGCAAGACCGCGAAAAAGCTGGCCGAGCCCGGAGCGGATTATATCTGGACCCTGCTCCCCCTTCAGAACGGCGTGCTCGCTGGCGGCGGACCCAAAGGAAAAATATTCCTGATCAAGCCCGACGGCAAGAGCGACAAAATCCTGGAACTCAACGCGGAACAGGTAATTGATATTGTGCCGGATGGACAGGGCGGATTCTTGGCGGGCACGGCCAAGCCGGCCATGTTGATCAGCTTCAAGCTGGATGGAACCTACCAGGTGGTGGCCTCGTTTGCGCAGGAAGAGTTACGCGCGATCCGGGTGCTGTCGGACAAGAGCCTGGTGCTGGCTCTGAACCAGGGCGGCCTGCCCCAGATGGCGGCGCCGGAGCAGGAAGTGCCGCCTCCCGGAATGGATGGTGGCGAGGAAGGCCAGGAGCAGGAGGGTCAGGAGGACGGGGCACCGCCTCAGATTATGCCGCCGCCGGCCCAGATCCCCGGAGGCCGCAGCATCGTCTATCGGTTTTATCCGGATCATGGCCTCAAGCAACTCCTGACCCTTAAGCAGGCTACCATCCTTTCCCTGTTCGGAGACGAGCAGAGCGGATTTTTCGCCGGCACCGACGACCAGGGCAAGGTCTATCAGATCCTGCCCGGCCAGGACGAATACTGGCTCAGCTTTGACCTCGAACCCGGCAAGGTGGTCAGCTTCGCCGGCGCCAAAGGCGCGCTCCACTTTATCGGCACGGCCCAACCCGCGCGGCTGTATCGAGTCCTCGAGGCCTCCGGCACGGCCAGCTATGAAACCAAAACGCTGGACGCCCAGTTTTCCTCCCATTGGGGAAGGATCGAGTGGCGCGGAAAAGGATCTATCAAATTCTCGACCCGCTCCGGTAATACCACGCCGGCTGATGTGTCCTGGTCCAAATGGGAAATCGTGGAAGGCCCCGAACTCAAGATCAAGAGTCCGGCCGGAAGATTCCTTCAGGCGCGCGCCGAGTGGAATGCCGGGGACAAGATGGAAATAGACCGGATCGAGATCAGTTATCAAAACCTGAACCAGGCCGAATATATCGTCGAACTGAAAGTGAATGGCCAGGGCGATTCGGGCGGCGCCGGGCCGATGCCGGGCGGCGAGGGAATGATGCCGCCTTCCGCAAAATCCCCGGCCTCCGTCCTCAAACAGGCCTCCATCAACTGGCGCATTGACAATTCCGACGCGGACCCGCTTTACCTCGAACTCTTTTATAAGCAGGAAGGCGCGGAACTCTGGGTGCCCATCGCCAAGGGCGATGACATCAAAGGCAACCGCTGGCAATGGGACGCTTCCGGCCTGCAAGACGGCTGGTACCGGGTCAAGCTGACGGTTTCGGACAATCCCAATAACCTTGACGAAGAAGCCTTTGCCGCCGAGCAGATCAGCAGCCTCATCCTGATTGACACCACCGGACCGGAACTCACTTTCACCGTGAATCAAGACCAGCTCGCCGGAACCGCCAAAGACCTCACCAGCGACATCGCCAAGCTCGAATTCGCCATTGACGACGGCGATTTCCGGCCCACTTCCAGTCTGGACCAAGTCCTCGATCAGCCCGAGGAGAAATTCTCGGTCAAGCTCAAAAAGCTCGACAAGGGAACTCATCGCCTGACCGTCCGCGCCTGCGACCAGGCCAATAACTGCAGCCTGCGCGCCCAGGAGTTCACCGTGAAATAGTAACAAGGCGGCCCGGCGCTCTTGTCGGCTGATAATAATGAAAAGATATGCCCCAGAGCCTCTGGAGAAAGTCCTCCAACGCTTCTTCCGGCAGCACGGCCAGGAGCGCAAATTCAACGAGCTCAAAGTCTTTGAACTCTGGAACGAAGCGGTCGGGCCCGAAATCGGAAAAAACGCCCAGCCCGTCTCGGTGAACAATGGCTGGCTCACGGTCAAGGTCCGCAATTCCATCTGGCTTCAGGAACTCGGGTTCGAGCGCCAGAAACTCAAGCGCAAGCTCAACCGCCTCCTGGGCAAGGGGACTATCACCGACATCACCTTCCGCATCGGTCCCATCGCCGACCCGCAACCCGAGCCCGCTCCAAATAAATCTCCCGCCAAGCCCCTGAGCAAAGACTTGGAACGCAAATTCGAGTCCCTCGTCCAAGCCGTTGACGACCCCCAACTCCGCGAACAACTCAAAGCCTTCCTCCTAACCATCCACCAGAATCGTTGACCGCAGTGGGACATTCCTGGTAGTGCGGCGGGACATTCCTGTCCCGCGACAACTCTGTGCGGGCGACTTTAGTCGCGATGGATGTGCGAGCGCGTTTACGCGCGATACCTTAAAATTCAATCGCTTACGATCTTCGCGCTCCGCATACACCACTCCCCTTAAAACGCCATTCGTTGTTTTCAAGAGCCACAATTTTTTTTCTTGTCCCTGCCCATGGTCTAAACCCGAGGGTCCAGGGTCTGTGACCCTTGCTGGACCGGTCCTGATTCTGTCAAAGCTGGGTCTGAGACTGTTAACAACGTCCCGAGTCCCGTTCGTCCAGTCGCGCTGAAAAACCCGCCGTTGCGGGCTACCTGCGTAAGCCCGCAGGGCCAGCCCTGCACCTCGTCGG
>CAIUDS010000080.1 GCA_903897985.1 uncultured delta proteobacterium | reverse complement strand
AGTCTGGGGCTATGGTGACGGTCCTTCCGCAACCATCATAGAGGTATATATAGTCAACGGAATCGGCTCCCAACAACGAAACGGGCCGGTAGGTCAGGCTGCCACCGTTCTGAAAAATAGTGCTGCCATACATGAGGGTATGATAATAATACCAGCCCCCCCCCCAACCGCCGCTGACATCAATCGTCTGCGTGAAGGTGGTGTCGCCGTCTTTTACCGCGAAGTCCTTGGGCTTGGCCTTCAATGGCTGGAAGCCGTTGAGTGTGATATCGACGGGAAACAATTGACCCGGTGTCGGCAGGGTGAAGAAATCGGAATAGCCTTCCCATCCCATTTCCGGCCGCACCACCTTGACCTGGTATCTGCGATTGACCGGGATATTGCCCAGGTAGTAATACCCGTCGTAAGATTCGATGTACATGTCAATCAAAGCCGGTCCCAGGACCAAATCCGGGAATTCCGGGTCAATCAAATAAGCCTGGAGCACAAAATTGCAGATCGGGACCTCGACCTTCCCCGACGGCGTGTTCATTAACAGCCATGCGTAGGTAGGGAATGGCGGCAGATCCTTGGCCACCGGCGCACCGCCCCCGCCGGTGGACCCGATCAAGGCGACTTCGGACTCGGTCAGGCTCAGGGAGATGGTCAGCGGCGAGCCGGTCAGGTCGTAGGTTCTCTGCTCGGGCGGGGTATCCGGGATATATGCATAGAAATTGAAATAATTGTTGCCAGCCGGGCCCTTATACACCGAATACACAATCATATCAAAGACCATTCCGTTTCCGTTGGGCACCAGGCAGGTCCAGTCGGACCCCGGCTGGTAGTCGAGGTTGTAATAAAGCAGCGGCGAGCCCAAGTTCGGTCCGCTCACCTTGAGCAGTATGTTATAGCTATAGTTGGAGGATACCTGGTCACTCACCTGAATCCCGCTCTGAGAATGGCTTCCGCTGAAATTGCCGTTCAAGGCCAGTTTGACCTCGGTCTGGCTGTCCTCGCGCTTTTGCCCGCTGCAACCCGCAAGCACGAGCAGGCTCAGAATCAAGCCGAATATAATTTTTTGTCTCATCTTTTCCTCCTCGTCCGGTTATTACTTCAATGCCCTTTGCTTCAAGTCGGCATCGTTGATGATGATGGATACGGCTGTAAATCCCGGCGGTTCCTGGAAAATCATGGCCGACGGGTCCAGATAACTATTGTTATCGCCATCGCCCGGGGTGAAGACCAGGGTCAATTCCCCTCCCTCGCCCACATGGTCGCCGCCGCCTCCGGGAAAATAGAAAAAGCCGAGATTGACAATCCATTCCTCACGCTCGTCGCGGGAACCGAACTCAAAGCCCAGGCCCTCGAGCAGTTGCAGGAGCAATTCCGGGGTAAGCGGCTGCGGATTGCCGGGGGTGCCCCCGTTGAGGATGCTGAGGAAAAAGTTAGCGGGCAGGGAGATCTTTTTGTCGGGGTTGTCCTTGCTCCACAGAGTGATGGTGCCGGACAGGCCCGCGAATAAAGCGTTCGCGTCCACGCCCTCGCCGTTGATCTGAATGATCACCTCGGTGCCGCGCACGCCCGCGACCGTGCTCAGGGCCTTGATCTGGTAATCCTGTTCCGGGGTCTTGCTGAACCAGCCGCTGATGCTCGCCCGCGCCTTCCCCGCCAGCAGGCTGAACACGCTCTTCCGGCTCTGCCCCGGATTATACTCCAGCGCGTCCACCCGGAACCGGCTGTTCGGCGCCAGCGTGATCACGCTCTCGTCCCGGAAATAGATCTTGACCTTCGAATTCGGGCCCGTGACAATTTCGTCCCCCGCCATCACCGGCGTCCCCGCCTTGGCCGGGATCGAAGCGCCCGCATGCATGACCTTTACCTGGCCCTCCACATCCGTGACCTTGCCCGCCCAATCCTGGGCATAGACCGGCAATGCCACCAGCATGACCAGACCCAATAGCCAAAATTTTTTAATTTTTTTCATCCTGGATCCTCCTTCTCCTCTGCGCCCTTTAATAAGTCGCGCGGACCCCGGCGGAATAAATCCACCGGTCATAATCAAAGTTATCGAGGTTCGACTCATAGGTACTATAGCTGACTCCGCCAAAAAGCGCCAGATGGTTTATCAACTGATACTGAACCTCCGTCCCGGCCGCATAAACCCGGTCCAGCCGGTCAAAGGCGCTCCGGTAATAGTCCCGGTAGTCGAAATCAAAATAGACAAAACCCGAAACCTTGTTCCAGCCCAGGAGCTGACCCATCACCCGGCCGCCGTAACGGTTCTGGTCGTAATCCTTTCCCTCCGCGATCACCGCCCGGTAGCGCGCGAACACGGACAGGTCAACCTTGCCCGCCAGGAGATAAAAATGCTGTCCGGCCATGATCTGGTGCGATTGGTTGTCGCGGTCCAGATCTCCCGCGCCCGGTTCGTCAAAGTTCTCGATTTCATACTGGTAGTCAATCTCCGTGAACAGCTTGTCGGTTTCGGCCACGAAAAACACCGGCGTGATCCGGTGGGTGGTGCTGTAATACTCATAGCTGTCGCCCAGCCCCGCGTATTGATACATATATTGTCCCCAGATCCGCGCCGGCTTGCCCAGCAGATCCAGGTTATAATACCCGTTAACCGCGGCCTGATGGAGCTGAAGATTCAGCTCGGATTCCTCGAAATGCCAACTGTTATAAAAATGATACTCCAGACCCAACTCCCCCGCGTCCCGGATCAGCGGCCGGTACCCGGCCTGAACCCAGACCACCCCGCGCGAATCCTCCTCATGGCTGACCTCCGCCGGCAGCGCATCCTCGCTCGAAACCGGCACGATGTTGGTGTCATACTGATAGAAAAAATCCCCGCCCGCGAAGAAGGCCCCCCGTTTCGGGATCCGCGCAGAGGCCTCCGTGGCCTTGTTCGCCCAGACCGTGCCCGGGCTGGTCTCGATCGCCTGGTCAAAATGCTTGCGCGCCTCCACGCCCTTGCCCTCGTTCAGGGCGCATTGTCCCAGGTAATACTCGGCCATGCCGGTATAATTTTTGTCCAACTGCTTGGCCTTGTCCAGGTCCGGCTCCGCGGATTTGCAGTCGTTCTTTAAAATAAAGCTGATCCCTCTCAAATAGTAGGCCCGGGCGTTTTTCTGATCTTTGGACAGGACCAGGTCCAGTTCCTTCCGGGCCTCCTCCGGACGGTTCAGGTTTAACAGCGCGAAGGCGTGATCAACTCGGATGCTCAAGTCCGTGGGCGCCAATTCCGCAGCCTGGCCCAGCGCCTTTTCCGCCGCCTCATTGTCCCCCTTGGCCAGCTTGGTCAGGCCCAAGTAATAATCAACTTCCCACTGGTCCGAATGAGCTTTGGCCAAATCCGTCAAGATCGCATCCGCCTGGTCCAATTCCTTTTGATCCAGATGAACTTTGGCTTCCTCTAATTGGATCTTCCAGGCCTCCGCCGAACCCAGGCTAACCGCTGCAAAAACCAATAAAATCAACCCCAGCCCATACTTTTTCATAGCTTTCCCCCTTATCACTTCCGTTGGTAAAGCCGACAATAACAGCTTTTGAAAACCCTGTCAAGCGAATAGACGCAGGGTCCAGATTTTTTCCCATGGGATCCTCGCAAAAAGCTTTTGACCGATAATGTTAGGCATCCTGCCGGCTGTGCCTCGAACACTCTTCTAAGGGCCGCAGACACTCTTTTGTGGTGCAGGCATCTTGCCTGCGTTCAACTTCGCGCGAACGATATTGGTCTGGATGTGCGAGCGCCTTCAGGCGCGATTCCTTAAAATTCAGTCGCTTACTCGCTTCGCGCTCAGCATACTCCTTCCCCGTCAAACCCACCCCGTTGTCAAAAAGCAAAAAGTATTTTTTTTGCTTCTGCCAAGCCTCAGAAGTTAACCGATCCTGGGTTGAGACTGCTAACAGCGTCCCTAATCCTTTTCGCCTGGCCCGATCTTGAAAACCCGCCGTTGCGGGCTGCCCACGCCATTGCACTGATGAAACGGATTAAACTGATTAAGATGATTAAGCCCATAATCGCCTCGGCGCTACTTGCCGCCTCTTTAATCAGCTTAATCTCTTTCCTCAATTTAATCT
>CAIUDS010000079.1 GCA_903897985.1 uncultured delta proteobacterium | reverse complement strand
GTAGGCAGGGGAAGAAAAGAGAAGAAAATTTCGGAGGTTGGGAAAAAAGTCTGCTTGAAAAGCCCTGCTATTACTCCCATTTGGGATCGTTCCCATCCAGCCCCCTGCCCGCTTGGGGGCAAAGGCCGAAAAAAGTCTTAGAATCCATCTTGTTAGCAGATCGAAGAATCTTTCCATTTCACTCTTCACTATTCACCCTTCACCCTTCTCTTTATTATGTATAAATGTTGCAGTTTCCGGCGCGCCGCCGGGGGCAACGATGGCCCTCTCCCGTTGATCGAGGGCTCATTTTCCTGCCTGCCTACTGACTACTGCCTACTGCATACTATTTTTTGCCAGAGGCCCGAAGCCTGAAGCCTTTTTTGGTGCGATTGACTCAGGCCGGGCTTCCGCATTATGATAAAGAAGGAAGAATATGGGCCGGAAGATTCTCATCATCGAAGATTTCGAGAAGCTGCGGGAAGCGCTCAAGGCTTTCCTGGCGGCGCGGGGCTTTGAGGTCGCGGGAGCGGCGGACGGGATCGAGGGGCTTAAAGCCTACGCCGAGACCGTATTCGACTTGCTCGTCCTCGACCTGCGCCTGCCCCGGCTGAGCGGGATCGAAGTCCTGAAAAAGGTGCGCCAGACCCACCGCGGCGCGGCCTTGCCGGTGATCATTATCTCCGGCGCGTTCAAGGGCGCGAACTTTCGGGAGCAGGCCCGCAAGCAGTTCGGCGTCCAGTATTATTTGGAAAAGCCATTCACCTATGAGGTCTTCCTCAAGGCGGTCCAGGCCGCGCTGACGCCGCTGGCAAAAGCCAAGCCGCCGGAACTTCAAAAACCGGCGGTTCCTGCAGCGCCCCCGCCTTTGCGGGGCAAGCTCCAGGCCAAGCCCTTTGCTCAGGTCCTGGCTGAAGTCACGAGCAAACATCTTTCCGGGGTGCTGAAGCTCTCCCGGAACGGCGAGGAGAAAGCCATCGCTTTCTCGGCCGGGGCCCCGCACTGGCTGAACCTGGTCAAGGGAGAACGCAACTTCGGCCAATACCTGCTCGAGCTGGGCAAGGTCTCGCTCGCCGAATATCAGGCTTACGAGCAGAGGCGCCGGAAGCCCCCCGGGCAGGACCCCTTCGAGCTTTTCATCAAGATGGGTTGTCTTAAGTTCGATGAGTATTTCCAACTGCTCCGCCAGTGGGCCGAAGAAGAAATGGTGCAAGTGTTCGGCTGGGCCGAGGGCGAGTTCGCCTTCCAGGCGGAAAAAGAAACCGCGGCCGCCGGCCCGCCGGGCCTGATCCTCCCGCGCATCCTGCACCGGGCCTATCAGCGCTTCCTCAGCCCGGCCGCGCAAGGCGATCTGTACCAGGCGGTGGCCCAGCGCTACCTGGCCCTGGCCCCGGGCTTTTACGAGAACCAGATGCTGCTCGACCTCTCCCGCGCCGAGTCGGCGTTCCTGGAAGCCATTGACGGCACCAAGACCTTGCTCGACCTGACCCCCGCGGACCCGGATGACTCCGAAATGGTGATCAAGGGACTCAAGGCCTTCCTCGCCCTGGACATGCTCCGGCTCTCTGCGGATCCGGTCGCCGAGCCTTTGCCCCCGCCGTTCCCAATCCGCGAAGCCCTGCCCGAGGCGGCGCCCGAAGTCGAGGCCAAGGCGGCCACTGCGGCGGAAGAAGCCGAGGGCTTCGAGGACCTGGCCGGCGATTTGAGCGGCGAGCTGACCGCGATGGTGGACAACCTCAAACAAGCCGGGCCGCCGCCGGTGCTGGAAGTGAAGCCTGTTGTTCAGGCGGAGGCCGCGCCGGGTCCGGCCCCGGTCAGCGAGGCCGACCAGCAGCGGAAGCGGGAAGACGAGCTGCTTGAATTTTACGCCCAGCTCAAGGACAAGAACTATTACGAG
>CAIUDS010000078.1 GCA_903897985.1 uncultured delta proteobacterium | reverse complement strand
GACGGTGGACGCGCTGGACATGGCGCTGACCATCGGGTTCAAGAACCTGTATGAGGGGTTCGAGGTTGACGAGGGAAGTTTTGCCAAGATCCGCGAAGTCGCCAAGCGCTATCAGATCGTGTATGTGCCCAGCCACAAAAGTCATATTGACTACCTGATCCTGAGTTATGTGCTCCTGCATCGGCATATCTTCCCGCCCCATATCGTGTCCGGGATCAACCTCAGCTTCTGGCCGCTCGGGCCTATTTTCCGCGGCGCGGGCGGCTTCTTCATGCGGCGGTCGTTCAGGGGCAACAAGGTTTACGCCAAGGTATTCAGCGCCTATTTGAAAATCCTCCTGCGCGAGGGCTACCCCATCGAGGTGTTCATCGAGGGCGGCCGGTCGCGCACCGGGAGATTGCTTTTGCCCCGGCTGGGCGTGGTCAAATATTTGGTCGAGGCTTTTCAGGAACTCGGGTTGCGGGACCTCTATTTCGTCCCGGTCTATATCGGCTACGACCAGGTGATCGAGCAGGGCGAATATCTGCGCGAGCTCAAGGGCGAAAAGGAAAAGGGGAGCAAGCTGTTCGCGCTGCTCCGGAGCTGGCGCCTGATCCGCGAGAATTACGGCAAGATCTATCTCAATTTCGGCGAGCCCATGAGCCTGCGCAAATACCTCGAACAGGCCGCGCAAAGCGCGGACGACCCGGACCAGCTGAGCTTCGAGGAACTCGGTTACGACCTGGTCAGCGAGATCAACCGGCTGACCCTGGCCACGCCCGGGGGCCTGATCGCCTGCGCGCTGCTCTCGAGCGGAAGGCCGGCCCGGCGGGATGAGGAGCTGAAAAAAGCTTGGCGCGGTTTTTACAGCTGGCTGCTCCATCGCGGCGCGCGCATGAGCAATACCTTCAGCGCCATCCGCGACTGGCAGGAAGAGGCCCTGCTTTTTTATCAGAGCAAAAAACTGGTGGAAATCGCCTACGACCCGCTCATTGACCAGAGGATCGTTTCCGTGCCCGCGGAAAAAAGATTGAGCCTCGAATTTTATAAAAACAACATCCTCCACTTCTTCCTCGCCCCGGCCATGATCGCCCTGCTTCGGCTCCGGACCCGCTCGCGCGAGACCCTGCTGGTGGAATTCCGGCGCTTGAAAAGGATGTTCCGGTTCGATTTTGTGATGCCCGGGGGCGTTGACGAGGACGAGCTGGACGCGGGGCTGGAGTATTTTCGGAGCGAATGGGACTCGAACGAGGAGACGCTCAAGAATTTTGCGGGCCTGATCGGAAATTTCCTCGAATCCTACATGATCGCGCTCCATGCCCTGGCCACCCTGCCCGCGCCCTTTACCACGGAAAAGGATTTTCTCGAACGCGCCGAAAAGGTGGGCGAGCAGATGTATAAACTGCGTGAGATTGACCGGCTGGAATCCCTGAGCGGGCTCAATTTCCAGAGCGCGTTTAAATGGATGCGCGTCGAGGGCTGGCTCAAGGCGGAGCAGGACCTTTTCAGCCTCAGTCCGGAAGCGGTCCGCAAGGCCGACCTGGAAATGGTCTGGATCAAATCCCTGCTTTCCAGCATCAGATATTTTTAGGTGGACAGGGCAATTCCATTGCCAACTACCCACTAATCATCCTCCTTCGCCATCAGCCTTCGCTAAAGCTACGGATGACAGGAGGCT
>CAIUDS010000077.1 GCA_903897985.1 uncultured delta proteobacterium | reverse complement strand
TTACAATCTCAAACGCTTGATCGGGTAATGAAGAAGCTGATTTTATCATTCCTGCTGGTCCTGGCCGCGCTCGGCCTGGTCGGCTTGGGGGTCTACGAGTTCCGCAAGCTCAACCCCAACCGCCACCGCGAGGCCTTGGTTCAATGGGTGGAGAGCCGGTACAATTTGAAACTGCAACTGGGCCTGATTTTTCCCATTGTCTATCCCGGCATCGGCCTGGAGCTCAAAGATGTAAAAGTGGAGCTCCCGGACCCCGAGCGGGTCCGGCCGGAATTGTTCCGCGCCAAATCCTTGAAAGCGGTCCTGGACCTGGATGAATTGGCCCGCAACCGGAGGGTCAAGATCAAGGAAGTGATCCTGAACGATCCCGAATTCTATATCGAGTTGAGTTCGAAAGAAAAAGCGCGGTTCCGCGGTCTGGTCAAGCCCAAGACCGAAGACCAGGTCCGGGCCCAGGCGGAATTTGAAAAAACCTGGATCGGGAAAATTATCCAGATCCTGGAAAAGCGCTACCCGGTCAAGTTCGACCCGCAAGACCTTCTGGAAACCAACCGGGTTTTGATTTCCCGGGCTCAGGGCACTATTTACGACCTGCGCGACAAACCCAAAAAACTCAAGACGCCCATGCAATTTGGAAATATTGAATTGGGCCTGACCAAAGCCGCGGAGAAAAACACTTTCTCTTTCTGGTTCGGGGCCGACCATCCTTATGACCAGCCCGGCCTCACCCCGCTCCGGTTCGAGGGCAAGGGTAAAATGTTCTTATCCCTCAAGCCCTTTGACTTGAAGGCTGACTTTGACGAAGCCAAGTGGGGGGAAAATCCCTTCCGCCAGCTCAACCTGGAGTTCGCGTGGAAGGAAGGCAAGATTCTGTTCACCGGGACGGCGGCGGGCAAGGTCAAGCTGGAGCAGGCGGCCCTCAACCTCAAATGGGCGCCGATCCAGTATTCCAAATACCAGAGCAAAATCCAGGTCTGGGGAGACGCGGAGTATCAATATCATTGGCAGCCCGGGGAGAACCCCTGGGAAAAGTTTTTTAATGTGGATGAGGCCAATATAACCAACTTCCGGATGCTGGTCTACGATCCCGCGGGAAAGCCCGGCCGGATTCTGGAACCGATCATGATCGGGGGCGCCAAGGTGGAGCTCAAGGGCATTCAAGGCTCAAATCCGGGCTGGCTCCGGGTGGAAGCGCCTTTCCCCTACCAGGAACCGATGGGGAATTTGAAGCCGTTTTTGGTCGTGCTGCAAGGCAAAATAAAAATTGACCGCCACTGGTCAAACATCAGATTCGAAACCGAGGAAGGGACCCTGGGCGATAACACTTTGAACCGGTTTGACTTCAATTTCACCCGGGGTGAAGCCGGGAATAATTCGTTCAAGGGCGGGATGGACTTGAGGATCAACGACCTGAGCATCTTCAAACAGTTGCTGCTCTGGAGGCCGATCAAGATTTTCCCGCAGGCGCGGTTCATGAATTTTTCCGGCAAGGGCCGGGTCACGCTTGACTTCCGCTACCCGGAGCCGGGCCCGAACCGGTTCTGGTATGAGGGGATCGCCAAGCTGCATGACACCGTTTATGATCCGGGCATGGTGGTGTTCCCGATCGAAAAATTCAACGGCGAGCTCCAGATCACTCCCACGGAAATATCCATGCCCGCCTCCGGGCTCAGCATCTCGGGCATGCCCATCTCGAGCGATTTTATCTATAACCGGGACACCAAGGACCACCGGCCGCGCTTCAAGCTGATCAGCAATGTCAACGAACTGGACCTGGCCCGGCTGTTCTTTTCCCGCACCCGCAAGCTGGGCAGCGCCGAGGAGCCGGGCGCGCCGCTCGGCCCGGTGGCCAGCATCTGGCGCGGGGAGTTCAGCGGTACCCGGATCAAATACAAAAAGTTCGTCGCGGATTCCGCCAAGGGCAAATGGAAATACAAGGACCGGTTGGTGAACTTCCCGAACCTCACCATGAAATACAAAGACGGCTTTTTCCAGGACGGCGGCAGCTGGCTCGATTTCCGGCTGGCCCGGATCTCGGATTTTCATTTCCGGGGACACCTCGATAATTTCCAGTTCAAGAAACTGATGGACGAGTTGTTCGGATATGATTTCTTCGTGGACGGCCCGGCCAGCGGCGAGGGCTATTTGAGCGGAAGGTTTGTTGACGGCCAGCTGCAAAAGCAATCCCTGAACGGCTATTTCAAGCTGGTGGTCCGCAATGGCAACCTGATCGGCTACAACCTGGGGCTGCGCTTACTCCAGTTCATGGGCTTCAAGATTGACCAAAGCAAAGGCGGCCTGCCCTTTGACCGGGCCAAAGCCGAATTGATTTTCCAGGACGGCGTGATTTATTTCAACGACATCGAGTTGCGCAGCGCGGTGTTCGAGGCTCATGGCGCCGGCTCGGTGGACCTGGTTCACCAGAGCATGAAGCTCTGGGTCTCGGCTTATCCGCTGGAGGTGCTTTCCACCCTGACCAAGCCCATCCCGCTGGTGGGCGCCCTGATCAATCAAACCCAGCAATCCCTGTTCGGTTATTATGCCAAGGCCGAAGGCCCCTGGAGCGATTACAAAATCACGGCCTTCGTGCCCCTGACGGAGAAGGTGCCCAAAGCCCCCGAGGCCGAAGCGTTCCCCCCAAGACCGTATGATCCCTCGGAAAAACAAACCGAAGGAGTTGAGAGTGAAAACAAATAGAACCCGGCTCCGCCGCGCCTTAAGCCTGCTGATGATGGCGGTCCTGGCGGCAATGCTTTCCTGCGAAGACCGCGCCTACAACCGCGCGAGCGATCAGGGCAACACCCAGGCCCTCGAGCAATTCCTGAAAAAATATCCGCATAGCCGGCATCGAGACGAGGCGCGCGGACAGTTGATTTTTGTGGCTTACCAGGCGGCCGCGGGAAAAAACACGGTCGCGGCTTACGAGGATTACCTCTCACGCTTTCCGGACAGCCGGCTCCGGCTCCTGGCTGTCAAGGCCTTGATGAACCTGCTCGATCCCGAGCTCCAGGCGCTTACCGTGGAGCAGATGTCCGCAATGAAGGCTTTGGTCAAAACCGATTACGGCGTTATTCTTATCCGGCTCGATCCGCGGAAAGCGCCCGAGACCTGCCGGAATTTCATCAAGCTCGCCCGGTCTCATTTTTATGACCAGACTTTTTTCCCCATGATCGTTCCCGGCGTGCTGGTCCAGGGCGGCAGCCCGGACGGAGACCTCTCCGGAGGACCGGGATATTTCATCAAGGCCGAGCTCAACGACCTCCCTCATATTCCCGGCGCCGTGGGCATGGCCCATGGCGCCAACCCGGACACCGCGGGCTCCCAATTCTACATCTGCCTGGTCAAGCTGCCGCAGCGGGACGGCAAATACACGGTCTTCGGACAGGTCGAGCAGGGGTTGGACGCCGCCCGCGAGTTGAGCTATCAGGACAGCGCCGGTCCGCATGGAACGCCCGCCCCCTTTCGGCCGCTTAAGCCGCTCCTGATCAAAACCATCGAGATCATCCAGGTCCAGTGATCAGGGCGAAGGTTCAATAGTTTAAGGACCGGATGAATTGACCCGTAAAATCTGGTATGCTGGCGGAATCAGAGCCTAGCGCTCCGGAGGTGAGAACATGGAGATAAAGATCGGAAAATCGAGGCTCTTGCTCAAGCAGGGCGATATCACCCAAGAAGAAGTTGACGCCATCGTCAATGCCGCCAATTCGTCCCTGCTCGGCGGCGGCGGCGTGGATGGCGCCATCCACCGCGCCGGCGGATCCGAGATCCTCGAGCAGTGCAAAAAACTGGGCGGCTGCGCCCCGGGCGACGCCAAGATCACCACCGGCGGAAAGCTCAAGGCAAAACATGTGATCCATACAGTCGGGCCGATCTGGCGGGGCGGCGGGGAGGACGAGCCGAGAATCCTGGCCTCTGCTTACCGGAGGAGTCTGGAAGTCGCGAGTGAAAACCATTGCTCAAGCGTGTCCTTCCCCAGCATCTCCACCGGCGCCTATGGCTACCCGGTGACGGAAGCCGCCCAGATCGCCTTGCGCACAATCATCGCCTTTCTCCGCAAACACCAGGAACTGAAAGAGGCGCGGATGGTCCTGTTCAGCCCGGAGGATTTCTCGACCTACGCGCGCGAGCTTCGCCCAATGACCGTGCCGGATATGTGATCGCCACACTTGCCCCGGCCCCTGACCTCTGACTGCGGACCAAAGACCTCAGAGCGGGGATTCGTGGACCTATATAACCGAGAGGGGCGCATTGAAAGGCTGTCCCGCGGAACGAGGGATCAGCCCGAATCCCGCGATTACGCGGGACCCGAGAAAGTTACTTGACCGGCTTGAAAAAATGGGCTTAGATCGTATCTATGAAACCGGGGGCGATACAATTAGAACTGGACCCGATCTTGTTCTCCCAAAGGCCACCAAAAGGCGGTTGAACTTGAGATTTCATTATGGTAGAATAAAAAAATAAAAGGAACCCATATGTCCAAGCACCCTATAGCGGAAGTTTTTGGTTTTCCCTGCGATAATTTGACGGCGGAAGCTCAAAGATATCGGAACAACCGCCTTTGCCCTTTTGGAAATAAAGTGCCGAATTGCACCAAGGATAAGGCCAGAGACCCTCTTGGAGTATGTTCTGTTCTTCACCAGAGCGAGGTTGTAATCACATGCCCGATAAGATTTAGGCAAGGTTGGCTTATTGCCGAAGATGCCGCAAATTTCTTGTTTGGGAATAAAGCAAATTGGACCACTCTTACCGAAGTTAGATTGGCGGATAACCTTGGAAAATCGGCAGGCAACATTGATGTCGTTTTGGCTTCTTATGATGACGAGGGTCAAGTCCTGGATTTCGGCGCCCTGGAGATTCAGGCAGTATACATCAGCGGTAATATTAGACAGCCTTTTAAGTATTATATGAAAGATCCTAAAAAACACGCTCAGATGGATTGGACCAAGCGCCCCAATTACCCGCGCCCGGATTATCTTTCTTCCTCACGGAAAAGGCTCGCCCCTCAGCTAATATTCAAGGGCGGAATATTGAAACAATGGAATAAGAAAATATGCGTTGCCTTGAATAAGAGCTTTTTCCATACGCTCCCTGAATTAACGCAAGTCAGAAGAGAAGACGCCGATATCGCTTGGCTGATTTATGATCTTAAGCTGGATAAAAAATCAAATAAATATGATCTTTCTCGAGAAAAAGCAGTGTTCACCAAATTTGAAGATTCCCTTTTAAGAATAACCCAGACTCAAGCGGGCGACATCAATAAATTCATTGAAGTGCTCCAAAATAAAGTGGACAAAAAACTTAATGGCAATAATAAATGCGGTGGAGCGGAGAACAACCATGCAACGGTCTAGGAAAGTTTCACAGGTTTCCATGTTTGATAGCTCGGCGGAAATATCTCCGGACATATTGCCAAATAATAATGTTGTTAATGTGGCCTCTGTTCCCCAAAGGAGCCCTTTCAGGTATCCAGGCGGAAAGACCTGGCTGGTGCCAACCATCAGACATTGGCTTAATAGTTTACATAAGAAACCAACTAAATTCATTGAGCCTTTCGCCGGAGGCGGAATCATCAGTTTGACGGTTGCCTTTGAAGACTTGGCAAAGAAAGTGGTTATGGTGGAACTGGATGAACAGGTCGCCGCGGTATGGAGAACCATCTTCAAAGGAGATGTGGATTGGTTAATAAAGGAAATTTTAGATTTTGATTTGAATTATGAATCGGTTGAATTCATTATCAGCCAAAAAACCAGAAAACGCGAGCAAATCGCTTTTCAAACCATTTTGAAAAATAGAATTTATCATGGAGGCATTATGGCTCATGGCAGCGGCATGATCAAATATGGCGAAAATGGAAAGGGAATCGCCTCCCGATGGTATCCTCAGACTTTGGCTAGAAGAATCGGGGAAATGAAGAAAATCAGGGATAAACTTTTGTTTATGAAGGCAGATGGTTTTGAGATCATAAAAAATTTCATCAATAATGAGAATAACGCTTTCTACCTTGATCCCCCTTATACCGCCGATGGCAAAAAGGCCGGAACCAGATTATATAAGTATTATGAGGTTGACCACGATTTGCTGTTTTCTCTTTGTTCCAAAATTAAAGGAAATTTTCTAATGACTTATGATACATCAGAGAAGGTTGTGGCAATGGCCAAGAAACATCATTTTCAAGTACTCCCTATTGCCATGAAAAACACTCATCATATGAAAATGACCGAACTATTGATCAGCAAGAACTTATCCTGGTTCCGCTGAATTATTATTCGGCTCTTCAGCCGGCGGGGTCAGGCAGAGGCCCCGTCAGCGCGTTGCGCTGAATTTCAAAGCTCAAATTTCAGAAAAATTATCCGCGTTCATCGGCGGCCATCCGCGGTTAAAAATTCCCTCGTTCTTTGTGCCTTGGTGTTAAAAAAACCGCTTCCGCTGTTTGGCCTAGCCAAACAAAAGTGCAATTTTTGCATAGCTTTGTAATCCATTGAATTATAAGCGGAAAAATTATTTTTTCATTTTTTGTTTGGCCCAGGTTGACATATTTGCTCCTGTATATTTTTTCTGCAAATTGCAATTTAGCGTTTAAAATCAGGGGCTTACGAGACTTTTAAGGCTCATTTTTCATGTGCCATTTTTCCTATATATAGAGGGACATGCGAGATTTTGCCCTGAGGGGTAAAACTCGCGGGGTGGAAGGTTGAAAAGTTGAAGGGTTGAAAGGAGGTGTATTGCCAACCACCAACACCTAACCCCAAGTGCTCCTTTTCTTCATAGTTCTCTCCCCATATGATTTGGGGAGCGACCCAGCCGTTCTGCCGGAAGACAGGGCGACTGGCGGACAACGAATCCGAAGTGGGCCCAACATTTGACAACAAACCTGATGCCCCCGGCAATGCAAGCGGTTCTTTCTCAATTGCGTCCCACGGCAAGGGCGAAGCCCTTGACCTCGTTGAGGGCAAAAACCTTGGCTCCAGAATTATCTGCGTTAATCTGTGTTAATCG